>JAFGTR010000158.1 GCA_016934055.1 Bacteroidales bacterium
ACAACTTTATTTAATAAAATCTGAAATTCAGGATTGAAAATTTGCAGGCCTGCCTGCCGTCAGACAGGTTTGAAAGTTTGAAGATTTGAAAGTCTGGAGGCCTGGCTTCTGTCAGGCAGCGCAGGCAGGTTGACAGATTATCAGTTATAAATTAGCATTTACTGTGGACCGTCGACTGTGGACCATATACAGATTTACAGATTGTCTGTGGACTGTAAACCGTCAACTGTCGACCAATTAGCATTTGACAACCTGAAAGTTACGTTCCGATACCATAGAAAATTAAACTGTTAGCCGACAAATCCGGAAAAAATCCATTACTTTACAGCAAAACTGACTTCGATGAACTCACATGTTGGTGAAATAAAACGTAATTACATATTATCAATTGCCATCATTGGGGCCTTGTTTTTTATCTTTGGTTTTGTCACCTGGTTAAACGGAATACTGATACCTTACTTTAAGATATCCTGTGAACTTACAGATTTTGAAGCCTTAATCGTTGCCTTTGCTTTTTATATTTCATACACCATTATGGCCCTTCCCTCAGCATGGGTGTTAAAAAAAACTGGTTTTAAGAATGGGATGATGGCCGGGTTGATGGTTATGGCCGTTGGCACCATGGTCTTTATACCTGCAGCACTTACTCGAACCTATGCGGTTTTTCTTACCGGTTTGTTTATTATGGGTACCGGGCTGGCCATATTGCAAACCGCCTCAAATCCTTATATCACCATTCTGGGTCCCAGGGAGACTGCTGCAGTGCGTATCAGCATTATGGGCATCTGCAATAAACTTGCAGGTGCGATTGCACCGCTGATCCTGGCCTATTTCATTCTGGGCGATGGTGATGCTTTTATTAAAAACCTTGAAGGGCCTGACGATATTGCCCGTAATGCTGCCCTTGACGGTTTGGCGCGCAGGGTTATCAATCCCTACCTGGTAATGTCGGGGATTCTGATTCTTCTTGGATTTCTGGTGAAGTTATCCCCACTGCCCGAGATTGATTCTGAGCCGGAGCAGGAGGATAATACGACAACAGCGAAAAAAAGTATTTTACAGTTTCCCCACCTTATACTGGGAGCTGTGGCATTATTTTTCTATGTTGGAGCAGAAGTCATTGCGGGTGACACCATTATTCGTTACGGGCTTGCCCTGGAAGTCCCGCTGGAGTCGGCAAAATATTTTACTTCGCTTGTGCTTACTGCCATGATTGTCGGATACCTTGCAGGAATATTGTTGATCCCGAAAATTATTTCACAGCGTGTTGCTCTCATCGGATGTGCCATTCTTGGAATTGTCTTTTCACTGCTAACCCTTTTTGTGCCTTCTCATCTTAAGTTAAGTATGCCCTTTATTGATCTGATGACATTTGAAAAGGTTACTCTTGTGATTCCCTACACAGTGCTTTTTATCGGGCTGCTTGGAATAGCAAACGCCCTGGTCTGGCCGGCCATATGGCCGCTGGCCATACATAACCTGGGGCGTTTTATCAAAACAGGTACCGCTTTGCTCATCATGGCCATTGCCGGCGGCGCCATACTGCCGTTAATCTGGGGAAAACTATCTGATAGTATCGGATCGCAACAGGCCTACCTGTTACTTCTGCCCTGTTATCTGATCATATTTTATTATGCCTTCAGGGGCTATAAACTGAAAACGTGGAAATAATCTGAAAAATCATATTTTTTATGAAACCTTCATTGATCATTATGGCTGCCGGAATGGGCAGCCGGTATGGCGGCCTCAAGCAGGTTGACCGTTTTGGGCCATCCGGAGAGACCATTGTGGAATATTCAATATATGATGCCTTACGGGCCGGATTTGGAAAAATTGTTATGGTTGTCCGAAAAGAGTTTGTTAATGACTTTAAGGATCTTGTCCTTAACAAGGCCATGAGAAAAGCGGATATTGAGTTTGTTTTCCAGGAACTTGAAAACATCCCTGCCGGATTAACAGTCCCTCCCGATCGTGCAAAACCATGGGGTACAGGACATGCTGTTATGATAGCAGAGAAAAAAATCAATACACCCTTTGCCGTAATAAATGCTGATGATCTTTACGGGGCAAATTCTTTAAAGGTTATGGCAGATTTTCTGACACAACCTCAGGAAGACAATGTTGACAATTATTGCATTGTCGGTTACCAGCTTGAAAATACACTCTCTGAATCAGGACATGTGTCAAGAGGTGTTTGTTTTGCTGATGATCAGGGCTTCCTTAAGAGTATTGTTGAACACAAAAAGATTTTCCGTGAGGATGCCGTTATTAAAAGTCAGTTAGACGAAAAACAGTCTGTCCAATTTACAGGGAAAGAGATTGTATCTATGAACCTTATGGGGTTCACGCCCTCTCTCTTTCAACACCTTAAATCGCAGTTTGTTTCTTTCATTAAGTCAAATATCAACAACCTGAGTGCTGAATTTTACCTTCCTTCAGTCGTTAATGAGGTCGTTAAAGAGGGCAAAGCCAGGGTAAAACTGCTACAGACCAATGATAAATGGTTTGGTGTTACTTATAAGGAAGACCGGCCTGCCGTAATCAATAATCTTATTAAACTGCTCGAAGACGGGGTTTACCCGGTGAATTTGTGGGAGTAAGCGTAAGAGGTAATCAGTAACCAGTGAACGGTAATCAGTGGTTTTGGGTTATGTGGTGGTTGTTGCTTGCTTTTGATTGTGGTTGTTATGGTGGTTATGGTTGCCTGCCAGCCAACTGGTCTTGTGGTCATACGGTATTATGGTCTTCTGGTTATCTGGTCTTCTGGTCTTTGATCTTTAATCCTGGTTCTCGGCTCTATCAGAAAATCCAGGCAACAGGATAAAGACTCTTCAAGGTCTATGACTCTTAAAGGTCTTTTTGTTATTCACCAGATATTCTTCAGATCATCTCCGCAATAGTTATGTTCCCGCACCGACCAGTTTGAACCGGCAGTTTTTTTAAGATGAAGGGGATCTTTGTGGAAAAACCGGTATAAAAATGCGATAGGAACGAGCAACAGAAAAAACACAAGCGTTAAAACAATTTTGGAAACAACATTGCCCAAAAGTTCTCCGGTTTTATACCACAGGGCTGCCATTAACTTAGCCAGGGGTTTAAAGAGGATACCAACAACACCTGAAGCAACAGATATATAAAGAAATACCGGCTGGTGAGTCACCAGGTAAATCACCAGCATGCCGGTGGTGATAACCAAAACAGCTTCAAGTATTTTCTCTTTTTTCATTGATAAGCAAAGCTTGTTTGGATGAGTGCCTGAAGAAAATCAGAACAACGTATAAATAAAAGGTGCCAGAGCGCTGCCGCTGCTGAACACGATGAGCAGCCCGAGCAGAAAGAATATGACAATAATGGGTATAAGCCACCATTTTTTTCTTTCTTTCATATAATTCCAGAAGTCTTTGAGAAAATCCATGATAATGTTTTTTTTTGATACCAAAATTAATTCAATCCAATGTAAATTCCTCACGCCAGTTTTCTTTATCCTGCCATGCCGGTTGCATCTTCTTATCAAAAAGATAATCGTTGATAACCAGGTAATCCATTTCGGTTCGCATAAAGCAACGGTAGGCGTCTTCGGGAGAACATACTATTGGTTCACCCCTGACGTTGAAACTGGTGTTGACCATCAATCCGCAGCCTGTAAGTTTTTTAAATGTACTCAGCAGCATCCGGAACCGTTCATTGGTTTCTTTATGGACAGTCTGTATCCGGGCTGACAGGTCAATATGGGTCACAGCAGGTATCTCACTGCGGTCGATATACAAACGTTCCATGATGGGCAGTTTATAATAGTCAGACGGCAGCGGTTTTCGCCTGTCTTCTTTGACACCGGCAACAAGCAGCATGTAAGGTGAAGGGGTGTCAAGATTAAAATACAGGGCGTTATCTTCCGCAAGAACCGAAGGGGCAAAGGGACGAAAACTCTCACGGTATTTAATTTTCAGGTTTAATTTCTTTTGCATCTCACGGTTACGGGCATCTCCAAGGATACTTCTGTTGCCCAGGGCTCTGGGACCGAATTCCATCCGACCCTGGAACCAGCCCACAACATGTCCTTCGGCTATCAGTCCTGCCGTCTTTTCAGCAAGAGCATCAAAACTATCATAATGAACAAAAACGGCTTTATATTTCTGCAGGTAAAACTCAACTTCTTTATTGGTAAAGGAAGGTCCGAGAAAAGATCCCTTCATCATATCCGAAGATGTGTGGTTTAATGATTTCCCGAAATAAATATGATAGCCCGAAAGGGCAGCACCAACAGCCCCTCCGGCATCGCCTGCAGCGGGTTGAATATAGATCTTTTCAAACAGTTTTTTCTGCAGCAGTTTTCCGTTAGCCACACAATTCAGTGCAACACCTCCGGCAAGGCATATGGTATCTTCACCGGTCAGTTCCCTGGCGTGGTATGCCATGGTCAGAACAATCTCTTCTGTGATTTGCTGGATTGCAAAAGCCAGGTTGCAATGATGCTGTTCAATTTTATCTTCCGGTTTTCGCCTTTTAAACCCGAACAATCTGGCCCATTTCCTGTCCTGTACCATCCTCAAACCTGTAGAATATGAAAAATACTTTTGATTGAGCCAGATTGAGCCATCTTTTTTAATATCGACAAGAAACTCTTTTATTAATGAAACATATCTTTCCGCTTCTTCCGATCCGGGGATTCCATAAGGTGCAAGGCCCATCAGCTTATACTCACCCGAATTAACCTTAAATCCCAAAAAATAGGTGAAAGATGAATATAACAAACCCAGGGAATGCGGAAACCTGAGTTCTTTCAATAATTCAATGGTATTGTCTTTCCCATGCGATAGAGAGGCTGTAGCCCATTCGCCAACGCCATCAATTGTGAGGATGGCAGCGCTTTTAAAACCTGAGGGGAAAAAAGCGCTGGCAGCATGTGATAAATGATGTTCTGTAAACAGCAGGTTCAGCTTATGTCTGTCGTAATGCCCGATCTCAGCAAGCTTTTCATGGATGATCTTCTTTAAGAATACTTTTTCCTTAATCCATACCGGGATAGCTGTAACAAATGAAAGCAGACCGCGTGGTGCAAATCCGTAATAGGTCTCAAGCAACCGTTCAAATTTCAGCATTGGTTTGTCGTAAAACACAACGGCGCTGAGGTCATCAATAGTGGTGTTGGCCTCTTTCAGACAATAACGTACAGCATTCACCGGAAATGACGCATCATGCTTTTTTCGTGTAAAACGCTCTTCCTGCGCTGCTGCAACGATGTCTCCATCGATAACTACAGCGGCAGCAGCATCATGATAATAGGCTGATATTCCCAGTATTTTCAATTTACATCCTGTTTGGCCCTGCAAAGTAAAATGATTTTTATATTTCCCGGGGGGTTTTCTACAAAATTTTATCCAGTACCGGTGCCAGCACTGTTTTCAAATCACGGAGAGCCAGACGCATATGAGCTTCAACTGTTTTTTCGGCTATGCCGAGTGTCTTTGTAATATCTTTGTGACTCATGCCTTCCATTCTGCACAGGCGAAAAATCTCCTGCCTTTTTGGCGGCATATTATTGATTGTTTTGTTAACCAGTTCCATCAGATCGTCATAGGTAATTTCTTCTGCCAGGTCTTTCATATGGGTTTGAAGGTATTTCAACGCATCATTAACATATGTACGGTGATACATTTTCTTACGGTTTTCATTGAAAACGGTATTTTTCACGGTAGTCAAGAGATAGCCGCTAAAAGACAGATCGGGGTTTATTTTATGACGATTCTCCCAAAGCTTGGTAAAGACTTCCTGCACAACTTCTTCTGCCTCTGATGTATTTCTCAGATAATGATAGGCAAATCCGTATGCCCTCTCGACATATTGATAATAAAGCTTCTCGAAAGCATTGTCATCACTTCCAATTAGTCTTATCACAAGTTTTCGTTCTTCTATTGCAGAATTCGTTGTCAAAATGAAAACTTTAGCTAAATATATAAAAATTTATGCGGAGTGGATATAAATCACTCTTTTTTAACGCAAATTGCAGTTCTGCTTTAAATATGCTGAACAATATTTTTTTTGAAAGGTTATTTACTTCAACCATAAAAATGATCAGCTGAATTTGTTTTTGTTAAATTTGTGTAATAACAGTTTTAATGATCAGTAAAACCTTCACAGGATGAAGAACGGATTGAAAGTTTTGATGTGGGGCAGTGTTATACTATTGCTGCTGATAATTGTTTTATTTCCAAAGTTGAAACAAATGCAAAAGGATTCACGGGGAAAACAATCAAAAGGTGTTTTACAGCAGGCTCCCCGGGTTAAAATAATGGTCGTTGTACCTGGTCAATTGCAGGAACTTTTAAAAACAACAGGTACTTTGATGGCTGATGAAGAAGTGGACCTTACCTTTGAAGGGCAGGGAAAGATTGAGACAATCTTTTTTAATGAAGGTACCCATGTCAACAAGGGAGAAGTTCTTGCCAAACTGAATGACGACGATCTGCAGGCACAACTTGTAAAGCTTCAACTACAGAACAATCTGTTGCAGGAAAGACTGGAACGGCAAAGAATATTGCTTAAAAGGGAAGCCATAAGTCAGGAATCCTATGACCAGCTTCTGACAGACCTTCAAAGCAACGAAGCAGAGATCAAGCTTAGCAGGGTATTAATTGATAAGACCGAAATAAGAGCTCCTTTTGATGGTATTGTAGGTTTACGATACGTCAGCGAAGGTTCGTATGTCAGTCCGGCCACCAGGATTGCAAAACTGATAAAGATACAACCGCTGAAAATTGAATTCGCCATACCCGAGCGATATGCCGGTGATGTTAAAGTTGGCAATGAGCTAAGCTTTACCATAGAAAACTCACCCGATAATCACAAAGCAAGGGTATATGCCCTTGAACCGGCCATAGATCCTGAAACCAGGACGATGACCTTGCGTGCACTTTTCCCAAATAAAGGCGCCAGTTTGCAACCCGGCAGGTTTGTCACGGTACAACTTATCATTCGCGAGAAAGAGGATGCTGTTAAAGTTCCTACAGAAGCCATCATTCCCGAACTGGGCGGAGAAAAGGTCTTTACCGTTGTCGGGGGACGGGCAGTTTCAACCCGTGTCATCACAGGCATGCGCACACCGGATATTGTTGAAGTAACAGAGGGGTTGAATCCGGGCGATTCGGTTGTAATAAGCGGTATCATGCAACTGCGCACAGATATGCCTGTTACCGTGATTCCTGACGACAGTGTAAATAATTAAGCACACTTCGATGAGTCTTTCTTCATTAAGTATCCGGCGGCCTGTTCTGGCAACAGTAATGACCATTGTCATTGTCATATTCGGTGGCATTGGCATGACATATCTTGGCGTCCGTGAATTCCCCAATATTGACCGTCCAATCGTCACCGTGAGTACAACTTACGTCGGTGCCAATGCCGATATTGTTGAGACCCAGATCACTGAACCACTGGAACAAGCCATCAACGGTATAGCCGGCATTCGTTCTTTGTGGAGCTCAAGCCGTAACGGATCAAGCAGGATCACCGTGGAATTTGAGCTGAATGTTGACCTTGAAACCGCTGCCAACGATGTGAGGGATAAAGTGTCCGGTGTCCGCGGCCTGCCCACCGATGCTGAACCTCCTATTATTCAGAAAGCTGATGCCGATGCTGAGCCCATCATTAATGTTAATATTCAGAGTAACAAACGCTCCCTGATGGAAGTATCGGATTTTGCCGAGAACATATTCAAAGAAAGGCTGCAAACCATTCCGGGTGTCAGTGGCATTGTTGTCTGGGGCAGTAAAAAGCCTGCCATGCGCTTATGGATGGATCCAACAAGGCTGGCTGCTCATCATCTCACCCCTGTTGATGTAAGGGATGCTCTAAACCGCGAAAATGTAGAACTCCCTTCCGGTCTGATTGAGGGCAACACAACCGAATTAACCGTGCGTACAATGGGCAGACTGGTGACACCGACCGATTTCAACAACCTTATAATCAAGCAGGAAGAGAATAAAGTTATAAGGTTCAGTGATATCGGGTATGCTGAACTCGGTCCGGAAAATCTTCGCAGCAGTCTTCTTCGCGACGGCATGCCAACGATAGGTCTTGTTGTTATTCCACAGCCCGGTTCAAACCACATTGAAATAGTGGATGAAGTTTATGAAAGGCTTGAGCAGATTAAAAAGGATCTTCCTCCGGATATTATCACCAGCATTGGTTTTGATAATACCACTTACATCAGAAAATCCATTGGAGAAGTTGAAGAAACCATATTTATTGCCTTTCTGCTTGTTGTCTTTGTCATCTTTGCCTTTCTCAGACAATGGAGAACCACGCTGATACCTGTTGTAGCAATTCCGGTGTCTTTAATTGGTGCCTTTTTTATTTTGTATATTGCAGGTTATACCATCAATGTCCTGACACTGCTTGGTGTTGTGCTCTCAATTGGCCTTGTTGTTGATGATGCCATTGTTGTTCTCGAAAATATTTATACCAAGGTTGAAAAGGGCATGTCACCTCTTGATGCCGGATTGAAAGGATCGGCCGAGATATTTTTTGCCATTATTGCCACCACCATAACGCTCATAGCAGTTTTTGCCCCTATTATATTTTTACAGGGAGCAACAGGTAGGCTTTTCAGGGAGTTCTCCATAGTTATTTCCGGAGCGGTTCTTATCTCATCTTTTGTTGCCCTCACCCTCACCCCCATGCTGGCCACCAAAATTCTCAAATCGCATCATACTGAGAACTGGCTGTACAGAAAAACAGAGCCCTTTTTTAACCGGTTTATCAGTGGTTACGGTAAATCGCTGGAAAGATTCATGAGTCACCGCTGGGTGGCTATCCCGGTTGTATTGACCACCCTGACATTGATTGTAATCATCTGGCGTTTTCTTCCTTCTGAAATGGCACCTATGGAAGACCGGGCTAACCTCAGAATTAATGCCACCGCTCAGGAAGGGGCTACCTATGAATATATGCAACAGTATATGACCGACTTATATAAGCTGGTAAAAGAGGAAGTACCCGAGGCTAACGGTATTATTTCGATCATTTCGCCCGGCTGGGCCGGAACATCCAACAATGGTATATTACGGGTTATCCTGCAGGATCGTGAGAAACGTAAACGTTCACAGCAGGAAATTGCTGATAACCTTTCTATGGCTGTTAAAAAAATCGTGGGTGCCAGATCCTTTGTGGTACAGCAACAGACTTTCGGAAGCAGACGTAATGCACTGCCCGTTCAATACGTTCTCCAGGCCCAGGACATTGAAAAACTGAAAGCCATATTACCCCGGTTTGTTGCTGAAGCATCCGAAAGCGATGTTTTTCAGATCGTCGACCTCGACCTTAAGTTTAACAAACCTGAGATACAGGTGGAAATAAACCGCGACAAAGCTGTTTTGCTGGGAGTATCTACCCAAAACATCGGACAGACTCTGCAACTTGCCCTGAGCGGTACGCGCTTTGGCTATTTTGTGATGAACGGTAAGCAATACCAGGTTCTGGGGCAGTTCGTCAGGGCTGACAGAAGTGCGCCAATCAATTTGAAATCCATCTATGTTAAAAATAACGAGGGCAGAATGATACAACTTGATAACCTCATAACACTGAAAGAAGAAAGCAGCCCTCCACAATTATTTCATTATAACCGCTATATGTCAGCTACTGTGGCAGCAGGTCTGGCAAAAGGCAAAACCATCGACCAGGGCATTGCGGAAATGGACCGTATTGCAGCTCGCGTTCTGGATGAGACATATTCAACAGCTCTTGCCGGTGATTCAAAAGACTTTGCTGAAAGCTCATCGAGCCTGCTGTTTGCCTTTGTGCTGGCGCTTGTTCTTATATATCTGGTGCTGGCAGCCCAGTTTGAGAGTTTCCGTGACCCGCTGATCATCATGTTCACTGTTCCGCTGGCATTATCAGGTGCTTTAATCTTTCTCTGGTACTTTAATAAGACTATGAATATTTTCAGCCAGATCGGCATCATTATGCTTATCGGTCTTGTTGCAAAAAACGGTATTTTATTGGTTGAATTTGCTAACCAGCGTAAAAGTTCCGGGCTAAGTCGTGAAGATGCCATTGTTGATGCAGCAACAGCCCGTTTTCGCCCTATATTGATGACGAGTCTTTCTACCATCCTGGGAACACTGCCCATAGCCCTGGCACTCGGAGCCGGATCTGAAAGCAGGATATCAATGGGTATTGCCGTTGTCGGAGGGTTGATCTTCTCTACCTTTCTGACCCTGTATATTGTTCCGGCCATGTATACTTTCCTGTCAGAAAAAGCGAAGTCGGTTTCGAATGTGGAACTATTAACGGATAAGGATGAAAAGGATGAAAGTTAGAATACCTTTCCATTTGATTACAATCAAAAGCATAAAGGCACAAGCGGACGCTTGCGCCAGTAAGAGGGACGCTTGCGCCAGTGAGGGGGGCATAAAGGCACAGGCGGACCAGCCTTCTGACAGGGCTAAAATTTACTTTGGTATTGAGAACGACGAATATTGTGAATGCCGTTTTTACACCCTAAATCCCCCCAGGGGGAGACTTTCTTTATTACATAAAACAATCATTCATAAATTCATAAAACAATGCATAATAAATAAAGGTTATTATAAACGGATGACCAATTTAAAAATCACAATAAATGCCCTGATTCTATTTGCGTTTTCTTTTTCAGGATATGCAAATGCCCAGGACTCATTAAGCTTCAGCAACTGCATAGAAATCGGGTTGGAACGGAACTATTCACTTAAAATGGTCAGGAATACCGAACAGATAGCCCGTAATGATTACAAATTCGGCATTATGGGTATGATGCCCACGGTTGATGCCGGAGGAACTTTCAACAATTCTGTCATAGATTCACGGCAACAAATGTTTTCAGGCGATATCCGTGAACGTGAAAATGCAAAATCAAACGCCCTTAATGCCAATATAGCCCTCAACTGGACCATATTCGATGGTTTCGGTATGTTTGTCCAGTACCGGCAGTTAAATGAGATACTCGAAATGGGGCAGCTTACAACCCGGTTAACGGTTG
Source organism: Bacteroidales bacterium (assembly GCA_016934055.1). Taxonomy (GTDB): domain Bacteria; phylum Bacteroidota; class Bacteroidia; order Bacteroidales; family UBA10428; genus UBA5072. The sequence continues at coordinate 11,015 of JAFGTR010000158.1, forward strand.
AGGTTTTAATGACTGATATTGGCATGGAATATTACAATTATATTCAGCAGCTGAAGAGGCTGGGGACATTGCAATACGTGATGGATCTCTCAAAAGAAAGGCTTCGTATCACCGAAGAAAAATACCGTATCGGATACCAGTCGAAACTCGATTTTCAGCAGGCTAAAGTGGAATACCATACCGATTCATCGCTTTACCTTCAGCAGGTACAAATACTTGAATCCGCCCGGATACGTCTGAACAAAATTCTCGCCCTGAATCCTGATACCACACTGTATATTCAGGACACCATCAGGATAGAATACGGTATGCTTTATGATGTACTGCTGCAACAAACTCTTGACAACAATACAAGCCTTAAACTTGCCCGACAGAAACAGGTCTTGTCAGAACTTGATCTTAAACTCATCAATGCAAAATTATACCCGGTCATTAACCTGAGTGGAGGATATAATTTCACAAAAAGTGAAGCTCAGGCCGGCATCCTGCTTGAAAACCGGCAGGCTGGATGGAACTATGGTGCCAGCCTGTCATACCCCATTCTCGACAGGCTTGAAGTTCACCGGCAACGCAGAAATGCAAAGATTGAAATTGAGAATTCGCGTTTAAACCTTGAAAATATTGAGCAGGATATTCTGGGTAGCCTGAATGAGACTTATCTGGCGTACCAGAATACCCTGAAACTGGTGGAACTTGAAAAACAAAACCTGAGTGTTGCCCATGACAATTTTGATATTGCCATGGAGCGGTTCATGCTGGGCAATCTCTCTGGTATTGAAATGCGCGAGATTGAACGTTCATATCTGGATGCAGAAGACAGGCTGTTAAATGCACAGTACCAGGCTAAACTTGCCGAGATTTTGCTGAAGCATATCAGCGGGAGGATACAGGAGTATTTGGAGTGACGAGTGACCAGTGACAAGTGACAAGCCGTGTGGGTGAGGAGTTAGGGTTGTGGTTGTTGTGGTTGTCTGTTGGCAGCCGGCAGGTCTTGCGGTCATGTGGTCTTGCAGTCTGAGGTTCTTCTGGTCTTTGATCTTTGTTCTTTTATCTTTAATCTTGAATATACTCCGATCGGATTCATATTTTGAAAACCGTATCTCTTTCCGAAAAGAATGCAATATCATGACAAAAGTTCATTCTATCAATGCAAATAAATCCTTACCTTTATCAATCTGCCATAGTATTATCATGAATAACCGTTTATGAAACAACTCATTGAATGCGTTCCCAACTTCAGTGAGGGACAAAACATGAAAGTTATCGGCCAGATTACAGCCGAAATTAAAAAGACAGAAGGTGTTAAACTTCTGGATGTTGATCCGGGCAAAGCCACAAACCGCACAGTAGTTACTTTCGTGGGTACACCCGATGCTGTTTGTGAAGCTGCTTTCAGAGCTGTGAAAAAAGCTTCGGAAGTGATTGACATGCGCCATCATCACGGAGAACATCCGCGTTTCGGGGCCACCGACGTATGCCCGCTTGTCCCCGTGTCAAATATTACAATGGATGAGGTTGTTGATTATGCCCGTAAACTGGCCCAACGCATTGGGGAAGAACTGCAAATTCCCGTATATTGTTATGAATTTGCCGCTTTTGAAGAGAAACGTCGCAACCTGGCCAACTGCCGGCAGGGCGAATATGAAGGGCTGGCAAAGAAAATAGCATCAAAAGAATGGAAGCCCGATTTCGGATCATCATCCTGGAATGATGCTGTAGCGCTTTCAGGGGCCACAGCTGTTGGAGCACGTAATTTCCTTATAGCTTATAACATCAACCTTAATACCACATCTGTGCGCAGGGCAAATGCCATTGCTTTTGACATACGCGAAAAGGGAAGGGTTAAAAGAGAAGGGAATCCGATAACAGGTAAAATCATAACCGATGTAAAAGGGAACAAGGTTTATGAACCGGGACTGCTGAAGGCTGTGAAAGCCATTGGTTGGTATATCGAAGAATATGGCATTGCCCAGATCTCTATAAACCTCACTGACCTGTCAGTAACGCCATTGCATATAGCCTTTGATGTGGCCTGCGAACAGGCACATAAAAGGGGTCTGCGCGTTACGGGTTCGGAGATCATCGGGGTAGTCCCGCTTAATGCCATGCTTGAAGCAGGCAGTTATTTTTTGAATAAACAGAAACGCTCTGCCGGCATTCCGGAAAGTGAGATTATAAAAATAGCCGTTAAATCACTTGGGTTGAGTGATCTTTCTCCCTTTATTCCCGGAAAGAAAATCATCGAATACGTCATGAGAGATCCTTCTGAGAAAAAGCTTGTTGATATGAAGCTCACTGCTTTTACTGATGAAACTGCTTCTGAATCGCCTGCTCCCGGAGGTGGTTCTGTTGCCGCCCTTGCCGGTGCACTGGGTGTGTCACTGGCGACAATGGTGGCTAATATATCATCTCATAAAGCAGGATGGGACAGCCGCTGGGAAGAATTCTCAGCCTGGGCTGAGAAAGGCATGGCCATTCAACAGGAACTCCTTGTACTGGTGGATGAAGACACAAAAGCTTTTAACCGTATTATGGAAGCTTTTGGTCTGCCCAAAGAAACAGAAGCTGACAAGGCTGAAAGGAAAAATGCTATACAACGGGCTACACGGGAGGCTATTGATGTTCCTTTCAGGGTCATGAAAAAATCATATGAATCATTCGGGATAATTAAAGCCATGGTTCAGGAAGGAAACCCCAACTCGGTTACCGATGCCGGCGTTGGTGCTCTGTGTGCCCGAACAGCCGTAAAAGGAGCTTTTATGAATGTTAAAATAAATGCAACCGGGCTTGATGATAAGGAATATGTAAAGAAAATACTTGAAGAAGGAAAACAAATAGAAGCCGATGCGGAATATATGGAGGATGAGATACTAAAAATGCTGAAGGACAGGATAGAATGACGAACTGAATTATTTTCTGAATGCTTAAACGTCAGTGCGAATAGGACTACTGGCTTGACAGATAATAAGTATTACAGACAGGATGTCTTTCAGATAATGATTTAAAGGAATTCGATCAAAAAAACACATTTTTTTTATATTATTCTGTTTTTAAACTTTATAAAACAACATTAAAATGGACACACAAATTCTGATTACTTATGCAACCAAACATGGCTCAACGGCCGAGATTTCTGAAAAAATAGGAGAGATACTCCGCCAATCGGGTTATAGTACTGACGTTCTGTCAGCTGATCAGGTCACAAATTTGCAATCATATAAAGCCGTAATTTTAGGAAGCGGTGTTTATGCAGGACAATGGCTTAAAAAAGCCGCCAGGTTTCTTAAAGCAAATGAGAAGACACTGGCCGGACAAATGGTATGGATTTTCTCTTCTGGTCCGACAGGTAAAGGAGATCCGCTGGAATTGCTGAAAGGCTGGCGTATCCCGGCTTCGTTGCAACCTGTTGCCGATCGCATTAAGCCCAAAGATATTACTGTATTTCATGGAAATAATGATGAAGAAAAACTGAGCTTCTTTGAAAAAAGGATACTGAAGTTGGTTAAGGCTCCCTCGGGCGATTTTCGTGACTGGGATGCCATTGCCGCATGGGCATCGGGTATTGCCGGTGAGCTGAAAGGAAAGGCCTGAATCAATCTTTGCTAAACTAAAATTTCATTATAGTATTGTTACCTCAACCAAAACATGCCTGCAGATGCTCGCACCCTGCTCGTGCGCTTTTGCAATAAAAGTAAATTTATGGATTGACACAAAGGGTATTGAAGTGAAAACCTGTACCTTATGATGTGAAAATGACATTTTGTTAAAATTTTGGCTTTTTTTTAACCATTTAAAACTCTATTTTTATGTCTTCATGAAGAATTCAGGAGCATTGTCCTCCTGGTTTTTAAATGGATTTTCCCGCTGTAAGCGGCAGGGAACTGTCCTAATTGGGGTATCCTTTCCTGTCCGACTGATATCAGTCAGGCGGACTATCAGGATAACCCACCTGCCGTCGGGCAGGTTCGGTTTTCAGTTTTCAGCCTGCCTGACAGACAGATAGGTATGTGTGTATGCTCCTGAAAACTAAGCCTCATTAAAAACCAAAACCTTACCGCAAGATGTATGATGATCAGAGTGAAAAATACAAAAAACACTACAGTGAATTAAAGCCTGTTGATATCGATAAATACATGCTCATCATCGGGGCAAAAGAGGTTGAAGAAATAAAATGGCTGGCCAGTTTGTTACAAGGAAAAACATGGTGTCATGTTAATTCAACATTTGAGGGTGGGGGTGTTGCTGAAATGCTGAAAAGTGTGGTTCCTATAGCGAACGGACTTGGCATAAACTGCAGGTGGTACAGCATTGAAGGAAACGAGAATTTTTATTCAATAACCAAACGATTCCATAATATCATCCAGGGACTTGACCAGCATTTCACCATTGAAGATTTGCTGGATACTTATCTTGAGACCAACAAGAAAAACTTTCTAAACAAAAGAATTGTAGCTGACATGACTATTGTGCATGATCCACAGCCATGCGCATCCATTGTTCACGGCAACTATGAGGGCAAAATGATCTGGAGGTGTCACATTGATACATCTGAAGCCAATGAGATGATCTGGAATTTTCTGCTGCCTTACATCAACAATTACGATGGCAGCATTTTCTCTCAACGCAGTTTTGTAAAACCGGGCATTAAGAAACCGGTATACCAGATAGCTCCGGCTATTGATCCGTTAAGCATCAAAAACAAACAGCGTTCTGAGAAAGAAGGTTATGATACACTTGCTCCTTTCTGGTCGAAATATCACATAGACCCTGATCGACCGATTGTTCTGGCTGTATCACGATACGATGTCCATAAAAATCAGGAGACCATTATTAAATCATTTTTAAAGCTTAAAAAAGATAAAACAATACGCAAGCTAAAGCCTATCCTGATCATTGTTGGCAATTCAGCCACAGATGATCCTGAAGGCATGGAAATGTACAGAAAAATTAAGGAAATCGCCGGCAATGATAAGGATATCTATACCTTGCTTAACATTGAAAATAACGATGAATACATAGGCGCCCTGATGAAAGTGGCTAAAATATTTGTGCATATATCAACCAAGGAAGGATTCGGCCTTGTTGTCACCGAAGCTCTGTGGCAGGGAACGCCGGTAATCGGGAGTTCAGTGGGAGGAATCAGGCTGCAGGTTATCAACGGGAAAACCGGTTATCTGGTAAATCCAAACAACATAAACAGTATTGTTACGTTTATGAAACATCTTCTGACCAATCATGACGAGCGTGAAAAACTTGGATACAATGCTGTAGAACATGTACGCGATAACTTTCTTATCACAACACTGGTTAAAAAATATCTTATACTGATGCGTTTTATTCTGGGCATTGATTTCCCGTATTTTACTATCTGA
>JAFGTR010000159.1 GCA_016934055.1 Bacteroidales bacterium
GATCCTGGTGGCCGAAGATCCCGACCAGGAAACCGGTCACAGCTTTGCGTTTGCCCTTGGCGAAGGGATTAACGCTGTGGATAATGACACGTTTCTGATACGCAGTGACAGCCTGTTTATTCTCACCTCCCCGGATTATGAAACCCGACAGGAATATCATATCTGTATCAGGGCCACCGATGATGATTCCAAAACCTTTGACAAAGCCCTGGTTGTATATGTAAATAATTTGGAGGAATCTGAACCGACTGTACTTACCGTCCATGACGTAATGAAAAGCACAATTAAAGTTTACCCAAATCCTGTTTCAGATTATTTTATGCTGGAATACACTTCAGCAGAAACTGAAATCCTGGCCGCCAGGTTGTTTGATTTGCAGGGACATTTTGTACAGTTATTCTTTACACACAAAATATTACAACCAGGCTGTCACGTTTTGTATCTTGCTTTAGACAATGGTATTCCGGCTGGCCAATTTATGCTGATAGTTAACAACAATTCAGGCACACAGTGTATCCCTGTTATAAAATACTAAAAGTGTAATGCAATTTTAATATATAACTATCCATTGACCTCGTCTTATTTATAGCCTATTTCATTGAAATATTGACTTGTCCTGCTTATACTTCCGCTTGATAATCAACACGTATACCCTAAGCGAAACTATTCTTCCCGACTCCCTGACCGCACGACCACAAGACTGCAAGACTCCCCGACCTCATGACCACAAGACTGCACAACCTGCCTTGATGGCAGGCAGGCTGCTCGATTGCACAAATGCACAAATGCACAACACCAAATCCCCACCACCCAAAATTCACACGACTATTCACTCTTCACTATTCTCTCTTCACTCTTCCCCCCCCGCTTCATCCCAACTCTCCCGTTGTTCATCCCAATATTGTGTACTTCAGCACAATAATTTGAATTAAAGGGCCTTGCAATCGTACTTTTGAACAGGCATTAATCAATTTCACTAAAAGCTTATGCCATGAAAACAAAATTTTACTGCTTATCCATTATTATCCTGTTTTTATTCTGTTATGCAGGGGTCGTATTTGGACAAAACTCAGGAACCTATAACCTTCAGATACAGGCTGATACTTATGTCAGTGAAGAAAATCCTGCCGCCAATTATGGTATATCAGCTGAACTTGTAGCGGGCAGGGGCTTGGAATTTGGATACCTGTACCGTACCTATATGAAATTTGATCATACGCCTATTCCTCCTGATGCTGAAATATTATCAGCACAATTGTATGTTTATATGCATTATACTACTGCCGAAACTTATAGTATGGAACTGAGAAAAGTTACGGCAGAATGGACTGAAAGCACGGTGAGCTGGAATAACCAGCCCGGAAGTGCCAGTCGCATCATCCTTTGTAATTGAATTAAGAAGTTTGTTTATACAATGAATAACATAAACTATCACACCATGAAAACTTTAATTTACAGCACATTATTAATTTCTTTATGCCTTGGTCTCATGGCACAGAACCCTGGTGACCTGAATACGGATTTTGCCGCAGGCGGTGTTTTTACCGAGCGCTGGAACGATACTGTTTCACAAGTATATGATATCGGAATGCTGCCGGATGGAAATCTTATTTTGCCGGGATATTATGCTACTGCTGAATCAGTCGCTCAGAAAGTCTTTGTTATGAATATGGATGAACAGGGCAACATACCTCCGTTTGGAAATTTTTCCCGGGGCTTTAAATATGAATTATTGCTATATGGATATGCAACTTCTGTATTTATATTACCAGATAATAAAATGCTGATTGCAGGGAATTATATGCCTGCATTCTCAAATCAGCCTTTTGTCATCAGGTTGAATTCCAACGGACAAATAGATGATACTTTTGCTGATCATGGCGTATTTGTTGATGAAGACATTTATTTGAAAGTTAACGATATAGATGTTTTTTATGATGGGGATTCCTATAAAATCATTTTATGCGGTGAGAATGATGGTACACATCCGCAAATCATCATGATTAACGAGGATGGCAGCCTTGAAACATCTTTCAACACAACAGGTATTATAAGCTACGACGCTTATGTCGGTTATTTTACCGATATAATAGTTGATAACGAAAGTGATCAGTTATATGTATGTATCGCATTGGCTGATATGAAAGCCGCCCTGTTGAAATATAATCTGCCTGATGGTGGTCTGGATCCGACATTTGGCGTTGGAGGAATACTTTCAACTATCGCATTTGAAGATATTAATCTGACGTTCAATACCATCATATTTAATAAGGATAGTGATAACCTGACGGCATTCGGAAAGTACCAGCATACAGCAGGCGACCTCGACATGTGCGCTTTACGTGTGAACGCCTCTGACGGAAGCATCGACCTGTCCTTTGGACTGAACGGCTGGGCCTGGTTAAGGAGTGCAGGAAGCGACGAAGATATTTTAGCGGCCGTGCAACAATCGGATGGGAAATATTATGTGGGAGGATATACTGATTATCTGGGAATGGATGATTTTATGCTGGGACGGTTAAAAGCTAACGGAACATCAGATAATACTTTCGGTACGGGCGGACTTGTAATAACCGAAGATTTTTTCGATGAAAGAATAGCCGGACTGGCTTTAAGTCCTTCTGAAGATGTGTTGTACGCTGCCGGCTATTCGTTCAGTACCGACTGGCGGGCCATTATGGTGGCTGCTTATCATACAGGGTATGAGCCTGAAGAGCCACAGCCTCCGGTTGGTTTTAAGGAGGATCAGACCTCGTTGGTTGGTATTTACCCTAATCCTGCAGTGGATAATATTACCATTAATACCGGCAAAGCAGGCATTCACAGGATCCGTATCCTGGATATGGCCGGCAGGATCATGCTGGAAAGAGACTATAAGGGTAAAAGCTTTAATCTGAACATGGAAGAACTCTTGCCTTCATTATACTTTATCGAAGTCACTCTGCCATGTATGGATGTGGTAATTGAAAAGATCATAAAGCAATAAATCTGCATTTTAATACAGTAAAACAAAGCCTTTAACCATGAGAATGCTGTTGTCTTTCATATCATTTTCATGCTGTTGCCTGGTAGTCGCCGCCCAGAATGTGTCAAAACAGGATGTGGTTGCTGCCAATGATAATATTAAGGATAACAGGCCTGTAATTGAATGGATCCTCGACAGACCCGGTATTGCACCTGTATCATATGAAGATAAAGTAAACACAGAAGGTTTACTGCAGCCCATTCTTGTGATTAAAGTCATTCAAACTGTTAAAGGACTTTCATATTCTGTTGAGGCATATCCAAACCCAACAGATGATCTGGTGCTGATACACATTGAAAACGCCGAAGCAAGGGATTTCTATTACCTGTTTTATGACATAAACGGAAAGGTGCTGGAGCAAAAACAGCTTGAAAGTAAGGTTACTGCGATAAACATGAAGATCTATCCGGCCGGCATATACCTGTTGAAGATAATGCAGCCGGAAAAAGAAATAAAAACATTTGAAATTGTCAAACATTAAAACATATAACCATGAAAATAATCCAGCCACACAGACGTAATGTTTCGCGTCTCCCTTCACTGGTCCCGCCGCTGGCGGGATCCGCTTGTGCCATGACATTTCGCACATTGGCGCAAGCGTCCGCTTGTGCTTGTGCCTCGAAGTTTCGTATACTGGCGCAAGCGTCCGCTTGTGCCCTAATATTATTTATTCTTTCATTGACCCCCGCCTTCCCCCAATCCCCCTTCGGCTTCAACTACCAGGCCGTTCTGCGGGATGCTTCAGGTACCATCAGAGCTGATGCCGATGTCAGCATTGAACTATCCATATTGCAGGGCAGCGCTTCGGGCAGCAGTGTCTTCAGTGAAACGCACAACAGCACAACCAACAGCATGGGATTGATTACACTGCAGGTCGGCTCAGTAAACACAACCGATCTGAAGAATATCGTCTGGTCCGACGGGCCCTATTTTATAAAAATACTGGTCGATGGCATTGAAATGGGTACCAGCCAGCTGTTAAGCGTACCCTATGCGTTGTATGCTGCAAGCGGGGTGGGAGAGACCGGTCTGCAAGGTCCGCAGGGAGAACAGGGCCCGCAGGGAGAACAGGGTCCAAAGGGTGATAAAGGAGATCAAGGCGAACAGGGTGAACAGGGCCCTGCAGGAGAAACCGGACCTGCAGGCCCGGTCGGACCTGCAACCACCGATGCATCACTGCTGACAACCGGAACATTGGGATTTGACAGGTATTCTGCCTATAAGGATCTCGATGACGAAGGTCGTCTCGATGACAACAGTGATTATGATATACTCACCAGGCAACAGGCTGACACGAGATACAACAGGCAAACAGGTTTTTTTGCCAGCAATGATGCCAGTGTGGGCTTTTCCTCATTAGGACTGAAGAAGGTGGAATTTCCAAATCAGGTTTTTGACGACGATAATATATACAGTAATGCACACAGCCGGTTCATCGCCCCTTTGAATGGTGTGTATTGTTTTTCAGCTTCAGTGGGATTTCAATACCTGGCATCAGATTCCTATATTGTTTTATACTGCTACGTGAACGGCGATGAATATTGCCGCCTGTCTTCCTCATCCAACGCCATCCATTCCGAGACACTTTCCGGCACAGTGACCCTGAAACTGAATTCAATGGATTATGTTGAAATTTATATTTATTCGAGCGACGATGCCTTCTCCATTCTGGGTGATGCAACAACTTTTAAAACCCATTTCAGCGGTCATCTTGTTTACCGTACTTTATGAATAAAATAAATATGAACAGGAAAGAGTATTTGAAATTACCAAAAATTACGATCATGGAAAAAAGAAGGTTGTATATAAAGTTTATCGCAGGTACAGGACTCATTTTAAGTCTGGGACTTGCACAGGGATCAGCACAGGAAGCATTAACAGCTGCCGGTGGCAATGCCGGGGGTAGCAGTGGGTCAGTGAGTTATTCGGTCGGACAGGTATTCTGTTCCGTATATTCACAACCTGAGGGCTCAATCAACGAAGGGGTGCTGCAACCCTATGAAATTACCGGGGTAACCGGAATGGATGAAGCGGATGACATTTCACTGGACTTTAAAGCCTATCCGAATCCTGTTGCCGGCTTTCTTGTATTGAAAGCCGAATATTCAGATATCAGGAATTTATTCTATCAACTGGTTGATAACAACGGCAGATTGCTGCACAGTGAAAAGATAACCTGTGATGAATCCATTGTTACCATGGAACAATATAGCGCAGGCACCTATTTCCTCAATATAATATCCGGAGATAAAAAAGTTAAGACTTTTAAAATTATTAAAAACTAGATTGCTATGAAGAAGCTGTTTACACATTTGGCATTCATGTTTTTAGTCATAAACCTGTTTGCCCAGGCTCCCGAGATAATCGGTTACCAGGCGGTGATCCGCGATTCCGCCAATGCATTAATCGTTGATACGAAAATCAACATGCGCATACAGATCATACAGGGATCGGAATCCGGAACCGTTGTTTTTGAAGAGGGGCAGAAAGTAAAAACCAATGCTAACGGACTGATAAGCATTAATATTGGTACCGGTACTGTGGTTTCGGGAACTATCGGAAGCATTGACTGGTCTGACGGCCCCTATTTCATCTGCACCGAAATCTATCCAACCGATGATATAACCAATGTTATTACACATACCAGCCAGATCGTAAGCGTACCCTATGCTCTTCACGCTGCTTATGCGGAAAACCTGACAGGAGGATACACCGAGACCCAGGGACTGGCCGATGTCCTTGCCGTTGATAACAATGCAAACGGGCAGATAAAAAACGTGGCCATGCCCGGTGACATGAAGGATGCTGTCAACAAGGCATATATAGATGTGGTCTTATGGATATCAGGCATTATACCCCTGCATTTTACCGGCCTCATTCCCGATATTGACGGCAATGTTTATAAGACCATAACCATGGGAACCCAGACCTGGATGGCGGAAAACCTGAGAACCTCAAAGTTGAATGATAACACTTCAATATCACTGGTGACAGGCAACACCGACTGGGCTGCACTGGCCACACCGGGCTATTGCTGGTATGGTAATGTTGTGTCGAATTCAGCTGTTGCTGTTGCCTGCGGGGCATTGTATAACTGGCATACAGTAAATACGGGTAAGCTATGTCCTGTCGGTTGGCATATTCCCACACAGGAAGAATATAATACGCTGGTTGACTATATAGGAGGCCCTGATGTTGCCGGTGGTAAATTAAAAGAGAACGGCACAAAGAACTGGAACAGTCCGAATGCCCTGGCCACCAATCTGAGCGGATTCACAGGACTTCCCTGCGGTCTGCGAAATGCTGACGGCACTTTTGTTGGCATTGGGAATGCAGGCCTGTTTTGGTCGGGAACAGAACATTTGGCCACCGGAGGGATCTGCGCAGGCCTGTTATTCAATACCGGAAAATATGAGGATTCCGCTCTTGATAAAAATGCCGGACTATCAGTAAGGTGTATTAAAGACTGATCATATGCCCCGGCATATTGCCTGCTTTGGTATGAATTTTTATCACAGATACTAATGCGAATTAAGGGTTGAATAAAAAAGCAAAACAGATAATTTGTGAGCGGGCATCGAAAAAACCTGCCTGCACTGCCGTTTCGGCAGGCAGGAATGCGTGCCACGTAATATAAGTTAACAATGAAATGCCAACAAGCTTATTTTTTTTCTTGATTCTTTTGTCCCGACATAGAATTTGTAAATTATGCAAAGCATAATC
>JAFGTR010000028.1 GCA_016934055.1 Bacteroidales bacterium
CTCGGCAACGCCCCGCGCAAAAAAAATTGCCCTTTCATCATTGTCTTCAAAAAATGTCCCTTTATCATCCTGTAATATATATTTCCGTTGGAAATAATCTTCATTATCAATAAAATATATCTGCATACGGGCTGCCTGAATTGAAGCCACCTTAATGATGAGGGGATGATCAGTGTCGTCAATGATTATATTCATGCCTGAAAGTCGAATGACCTCATGAAGCTGATTCCTCCGCTCATTAATGCAACCGAACTTTGGCATAAATGTTCTGATCTCCCTGCCTTTTTCCTGTATTCCCTGTGGTAGATTCCTCCCGATCAGCGCCATTTCTGATTCAGGAAGATATGGAGTAATTTCCTGTGATACAAACAGTATTTTCAAACCTGCCATTTAAGCCTGATATATTTCTTAAAAAATGATTTGCAAAGTTACTAAAAATTATTAACAATTCCATATGATTGAAGGAGAAACGTTTAATATAGAGCCAAGAGTCAAGAACCAAGAGCCAAGATTAAAGAAAGTATAATGACCACAACAGATTATCCGTGAACCTGATTACTGAAAAAAAGTTCGTGAAATCTTCAAATCAATCAATAATTAATCCCCAGCAAATCTCTTATCACAACAGAAGCACAATAACAACCAAAGATCGGCGGCATATATGAGATTGTGCCCACTACCGATCTTTTGTTTTCTTCACCGCTTGTTTCACGGATCGTATCTTTTGCCACCGATTCAGGAGAATAAACAACTGTAATGCCTGTTCTCACACCCAGCCGATGTAAATATTTGCGGACAATATAGGCAAACCTGCAATGGTTTGAATCCGCGATGTCGGCTATCCTGACTTGCTCCGGGTGCAAACGGCCCCCAGAACCCATTGAACTGACAATACGATAATCCTTTTTAAAGGCGCCGGCAAGCAAATGGACCTTCGGTGTGAGGGTGTCAATCGCATCCACCACGTAATCATAAGATGTATTGAGCACAGGTTCAAACTGATCCTCTTTCAGATAAGCATCAATCACTTCAAGTTCAACAGCAGGGTTAATATCAGACAACCGGGAAGCCATAACTTCAGCCTTGTGTCTGCCTTCAGTACTCTTTAAAGCAATGACCTGCCTGTTGCGGTTTGTCGCCTGTATTGTGTCGCCATCAATCAGTGTAAATCTGCCAATGCCGGCACGACATAACTGCTCGGCTGCATAAGCTCCTACCCCGCCTAATCCGGCCACAAGTATATGGATACCTGATAATTTATGTATCATATCTTCACCGATAAGCAATGCTGTACGTTCTTTCCAGTTGTCCATGCTGATTAATGATGACTAAAACACTTTGTGAAATTATCACCGACACTTTTTGCCAGAGAACTCAAAGAAATTCCCTTAAGCATGGCAGCCCTGTCATATATTTCTTTAATCGTATAACCCGTATCATCTGTTTCAAGAAACAGTGAGCTGAGGGGTATTTCTGCAAACGACCGGAAAGCCCTGCTGTTTTCCTTAAACAACATGTGCCCGAACGAAAGGTAGCAATTCCTGCGGATCAGTTCATGGGCAATTTCAATGCCGGCATTGAACCAGTGAAATATCCAGGGGATCTTTTGATTCGATTTGTTACGGTATACGATTAATTCATTATAGGCCTTGACGCAATGGATAATAACAGGTTTACTAAGTTTTTCTGCCAGATCCAACTGCCTTTCAAAAGCATAAGCCTGTTCTTTCCAGGGTACATCAATGATTTTATCAAAACCGATCTCTCCGACAGCCAGAACGAGAGAATTTTCGGACTGTTCTTCAACCCATTTAAGGTTTTTCTCCAACGATTCGGTATGTACGTACCAGGGATGCAGACCTACCGAATAATAACACTGATGCATAAACTTTTCTGCTTCTTCCGGAAAAACATTCAGTAACAGCCTTGCATTTTCAAAGGCGTAATAGGTGTGGGTGTGGATGTCAATATAAGGTTCCAAGGTTTGAATGTTTGAAAATTTGAAAATTCAATAATGTGAAATTTCTCCTTCTTGGAGGGGTAGGGGTGGGTTTTTCAGATTACCAAAAATTATCATATTTTATAATCCAGTGAATCATTAAGCCTTCAAATCAACAAACCCGCCTGCCGTCGGGCAGGTCAACAAATCAACAAACCCGCCTGCCGTCGGGCAGGTCAACAAATCATTCAATAATTTTTATGCCAGTGTCAATTCTTCTCAGTGTTTCTTCTTTTCCCAGGTGGACCATAATATCAATAAGATGTGGGCCAAACGAACCTCCTACCAGCAATAACCTTAAAGGATTCATTATTTTACCCATGCCTATCTGATGTTTCTCAGCATAATCCTTAATGGCAGATTCAATTCCACTGTTACTGAAAGGGCCTGGATTGCTCAGCAACTTTATGACGTCTTTCATCAGGCTTGCAGTACCCTCTCTCCATACTTTCTTAACCGTTGCCTGATCATATTCCTGTGGAGGCACAAAAAAGAAAGAGGCTTCTTTCCAGAGGTCAGCGACAAAGGTCGCTCTTTCTTTAACCAGCCCTACAGCTTTTTGAAGTGCTGAAAAATCAGCTTTTATGCCCTTGCTTTCAAGAAGCGGGGTCAACATGGCCGTAAGTTCATTTTCACTTTTCTGCTTGAGATACTGTTGATTATACCATTTAACTTTCTCAGGATCAAATCGTGCGCCAGCCTTTCCTACCCGGTCAAGCGAAAATACCTCCGCCAGCTCATCCAGGGAGAAGATCTCCTGATCGGTGCCGGGATTCCAGCCCAACAAAGCCAGCATATTGACCACGGCTTCCGGAAAATAACCCGATTCACGGTACCCTGATGACAATTCTCCTGTATTCGGATCTTTCCATTGCAACGGAAATACCGGGAATCCCATTTTGTCCCCGTCGCGTTTGCTGAGTTTGCCCTGTCCGCCTGGTTTCAGGATTAGCGGCAGATGGGCAAAACGGGGCATTTGTTCTTCCCAGCCAAAGGCTTTGTATAACAAAACATGCAGGGGAAGGGAAGGCAGCCATTCCTCACCCCGGATGACGTGGGTGATTTTCATCATATAATCGTCTGTCACATTGGCCAGGTGATAGGTAGGCAAACCATCGGATTTAAAAAGCACTTTGTCGTCGAGGGTGGAAGTATGAAAACTTACTTCACCACGGATAAGGTCATTAATCCTGACTTCTTCATTTTCAGGCATCTTAAAACGGATCACATAAGGGGCTCCGCTGTTGATCAGTCGTTTTACCTCCGTTTCATCCAGGCTGAGGGAATTCTTTAATTTGTTTCTTACCGACATATCGTATTGGAACGTCCTGTCCTCTGATTCAGCCTGTTTTCTATACTGTTCGATTTCTTCCGGTGTATCGAAAGCCAGGTAAGCATTGCCGGATTGCAGTAACAGGTTGGCATATTGCCGGTAAAGGTTTTTTCTTTCCGATTGCCGATAAGGTTGATAGGGGCCTCCTCTGGCAGGTCCTTCATCAATATCAAGATGACACCAGCGGAGGGATTCCGTAATATATTCCTCAGTCCCGGGTACAAAACGTGACTGGTCGGTATCTTCAATCCTGAGGATGAAAGTTCCCTTATGTTTCCTGGCAAAGAGATAATTGAACAAAGCGGTTCGTAATCCTCCGATATGCAAAGGGCCGGTGGGACTGGGGGCAAATCTGACGCGTACAGACATTTCAATGTGTTTTACATGCAAAGATAATGATTGCTTTGTTTAGTTATGCCTGTAAAAATTATAAACCCTTCATACAGCATTTTATCTCATGCCGGCCGCAAGGTTAAATTGTACAAGGCATTTAAGGGCTACAAGAGGCTGGATTGTATGTAAACAGACAACCCTTAACGGTTTGTCGGGTTTTGCATTTTTAAATGGCAGGAAGGATATTTCAAGAATTATTTCTATCTTGCCATGTTTGTATTAACTAATTTTTAACCTTAAACCTATGATGTCAAAATTTAAACAAAAAATTCTGCAGCGGCATTTTACGCGCATTAAAATGATGCTGCTGATCATGCTTGCCTTCCAGGTTACTTTGTTCGGCCAGGAAAAGCAGGTGAAAGGAACGGTCGTTGATGCCTCAGGGACATCGATGCCGGGTGTGAATGTTGTTATAAAAGGAACAACAACAGGAACAACCACTGATCTTAACGGTAACTATGTTATTCTGGCTTCTCCTGAAGATATTCTGGTGTTCACATCTGTTGGATTTCTTTCAGAGGAATATCTGGTGGGAACCAATACTGTCATTGATGTAACACTGGAAGAAGATATTATTGGTCTCGACGAGGTGGTGGTCATCGGATACGGTACCATGAAGAAAAAGCTGAACACCGGCGCTACGTTTAATATAGGCGGTGATGATGTTCAGGATTTAAATACCACAACGACCATGGATGCCCTGAAAGGCATCAGTCCGGGTGTGAGCATTACCCAGAATAACGGACAGCCCGGATCAGGCACCAAGGTGTATATCCGCGGTATCGGCACCATTGACAATGCCCAGCCGCTTTATATCGTCGATGGCATTGCAGTTGGCAATATCGACAATTTAAGCCCCTCTGATATTGAAAGTCTTGACGTGCTTAAAGATGCAGCCTCTGCAGCTATTTACGGTTCACGCGCTGCAAACGGTGTTATTCTTATCACCACAAAAAGCGGGAAAAGAGGCGCCAAACCTGTTGTTTCTTATGATGTGTACCTTGGGTTTTCAAATGTTTACAAAAAACCCGAATTGCTGAACGCTCAGCAATATGCCGAAATAATGGCTGAAGCCTATGCCGCCAACAACCGGACTTTCGATTTCGCAGATCTGGTACCCGACTGGGACAGGATACAGAGCGGAGAATGGGAAGGCACCAACTGGTTTGATGAGATAACAGTGAAAAATGCCGGTGTTATGAGCCATGCCCTGAATGTAACCGGCGGATCTGAAAGATCAACCTATTCACTCGGAGCATCTTATCTGAGTGAACAGGGAACGTTGGGCAAACAGGCAAATTCGGTATACAAACGTTTGAACTTCAGGTTGAATTCAGAACATACCATTATTGAAAAAGGTGGCCGTGATATCTTAATTATCGGCGAGAATCTGGCCTTCACGAACACAAAAAATCCCACAGTCAGAACCGGCAGCATATACTGGAGCGATGTCCACAACATGATGGTGGCCAGTCCCTTCCTGCCCATGTACGATTCCACAGGAGACTATCATTATGCCATTGGCTGGAACACTAACGAACCTAATCCGGTAGCCTTAATGGAATATAACAGTAAAGACAATACAAATAACAATAATTCTTTTATAGGAAGCGCATATCTTGTATTGGAACCGGTTAAAAACCTGAAAATTCGATCCTCCATTGGTGTAAACAACTGGTATGGTTCCTCGCGGCAATGGATCCCGGCCTACGATTTAAGTGTCATTACAACTTCCCCGAGAGACCAGATCAATCAAAGAATGTACAATGGATTAACATGGACACAAACCAATACAATTTCGTATTCCCGATCCGTTGGTTTGCATAATGTTTCTGCCATGATCGGTAATGAAATTGTGAAGAACAGTCAGAGCCTCTGGGTCTCAGGTCACAATGAAGGAAGTCTGTTCGTTGATGCTGAACATGCTTACCTCTCGAATGTTCCTACACTTGATCCCACCTATTCCACACTGACGAGCAAAGATGAATATGGCTGGGGACTGATGTCATACTTCGGACGTCTTTCTTATGATTACGCCGAAAAATACCTGTTAACACTGGTATTACGGGCCGACGGATCATCAAACTTTGATGAAGGGAATCGCTGGGGTACATTCCCGTCAGTAGCCGCAGGCTGGGTAGTAACAAATGAGTCTTTCATGACAGGCACCTCCGACTGGCTGAATTTCTGGAAGATTCGTGCCAGCTGGGGACAAAATGGTAATCAGGATATCAGAAAATTCCAGTATCTTGCCACTCTCACATATGATAATGCCTGGTATTTCTTTGGTACGGACAAAACCTCGCAAACAATAGGATCTTATCCTCCCATACTGCCTAATCCTGATGTATCCTGGGAAACTTCACAACAGCTTGATTTCGGTACTGATATGAATTTTCTGAACAGCAGATTGCAATTCAGCTTTGACTGGTATAAAAAAGATACACGCGACTGGTTGGTTGTTGCTCCGGCTTTATCAACCAATGGTACAGGAGCACCCTTTATCAATGGCGGACAAATTACCAATAAAGGTATTGAGTTATCCCTCCGCTGGAATGATCGTATCGGTGAATTCACATATGGCGTTTCAGCTTCCTTATCGCACAACAACAATGAAGTCGTTGATATTGCCAATGACGAAAAGATCATTCATGGACCCTCCAACGTTCTGGCACAGGGTACCGCTGAAATGTTCCGCGCTGAAGTTGGCTATCCTGTCGGCTATTTCTGGGGTTTTGAAACCGAAGGTGTCCTGCAGGACAGCGCTGAGGCTGCAAACTGGGTAGGACCTGAAGGCGAGCCTTATTTCACAAGGCAGCAGGCCGGTGATGTAAAATTCGTTGATCAGAATAACGACGGGGAAATTGATGACGATGATAAAGTGATGATAGGAAATCCGCACCCCGACTATATTTTTGGTTTTCAGATCAATGCCGGATATAAAGGCTTATTTTTCCAGTTAACGGCAAACGGACAGGCCGGTCACCAGATTGCTAAATCATATCGTTCATTCAGCGACAGTCCGAAAAATAATTATACAACCGATGTCTACGACCGCTGGACAGGGCCGGAAACATCTGACAGGATGCCCCGGCTGACCTGGGGATCACACCAGAACACCCGGTATATCTCCGATCTTTTCATTGAGGATGCCAATTTTCTGAGGATCAGCAACCTCACCATAGGGTATGATTTCAGTAAACTGCTCAAAAAGCTGCCCATGACAGAGACCCGTTTATATGTGACAGCCAGAAATCTGCATACCTTCACAAAATATTCAGGTCTGGATCCTGAGGTTGGCTACGGTCCGACGGATGATTCAAATCCGGATAACGATTTCCCATGGGCTTCAGGTGTTGACCTCGGCCTCTATCCGCAAGCCAGGACCTTTATGGTTGGTTTAAGCATTAAGTTTTAACTGTAAATGAAATCAGACATGAGAAAAATAAAATATTTAGCAGGTATCGTGGCGGCAATTATCATGATGAGTTGCGGCGATGATTTTCTGGATACGAAAAACCTGTACGAAAAACTGGATGTTGACTACTATTCAACACCTGAAGAAATAGAAGAAGCATTAACCGGAGCCTATGCGAGCCTCCCTATTGATGCCGGTATGAACAATCCGATCCTTATCTCTGAAATTCTCTCACCTGACCGTTTGGGTGGCGGAGGTTCCGATGATGTCGACGGATGTCAGGCCTGTGACGCATTCCGTATCGGATCGGAAGATCTGTACCTCGATTTATGGGAAACAACATACGAGGGTATATTCCGCGCCAATATGATCCTGAAAAGATTCGATAATGCAGAATATACTGACGAGAATGCCAAAAACCAGGCCCATGGTGAGGCTTATTTTCTCAGAGCCTTCTTTTATCTCCGGCTGGCTCAGTTGTTCGGACCGGTTCCCCTGATCACTGATCCGGCGCCGGTTAACAACCCTAAAGCTTCTCCGGAAGAATTATACGGACAGATTGCAGAAGATCTGAAAACAGCTATCGAACTTATGCCTGCAACCCGGTATGAGAGTATTCCCATCGAACGGCTGGGCCATGCTACCAAATGGGCTGCCGAAGGACTGATGGCAAGAGCCTTCCTTTTCTACACAGGATATTATGATAAAACAGACATCCCCCTGCCCGGAGGAGGCACTGTAACAAAAGATGATGTGATCGGGTGGATTGACGATTGTGTAAACAACAGCGGCCACGGCCTGGTAGAAGATTTCAGAAATTTGTGGCCCTATACTTTTTCAAACGATCAATATCCTTCTACTTATCCCTATGTGGTTGACAACAATTTGAAATGGGTCGGTGAAGAGGGGGCCAATATTGAAACTATTTTTGCCATTCATTACTCACCTTATGGCGGTTGGAATGCCCCTCAGAAGTTAAGTTACTCAAATCAACTTGCTTTGTATATGGGAATACGTCACCAAAGTTATTATCCGTTTGGTCAGGGCTGGGGCATAGGTACTGTTAATCCACAGCTCTGGGACAGCTTTGAACCTGATGATATCAGACAGCAGGGATCAATATTGAACCTCAAAGATACCCTTGCAAGTGAAGGCTCAATAAACCGTGAATACATCTGGGGCCAGGATCAGCAATTTCATGAAACAGGACACTGGCAGAAGAAATATATCCCTGTCGTGGTAAAAATGGGTGCAGATTTGAAAGGTATGTATTTTGCCCTTCTTGGAGAACCTGATAATATGCAGCTTTGGAACATGCAGGATGAAGTACTGATCCGTTTTGCCGATATATTGCTGATGGGTGCTGAACTGGGAAGTGCCAATGCACAAAATTACCTCGACAGGGTCAGAACAAGGGCCGGATTAGGCTCGGTACCGCCAACCCTTGAAAACATTAAACGTGAACGCAGGCATGAGCTTGCTTTCGAAGGACTGCGGTATTTCGACCTGCTGCGCTGGCATGATATTGAAGCAGCCTTTGCCGAGGCCAACAACATACCTGTTAAGAACATAGGCGTTGATGAAATCTATACAGTCACTTACAGGCCTGAAACAGGAGGCTTCCTGCCTATTCCTGAATCACAGGTCAGGCTTTCCAATGGTGTGATGAAACAAAATACCGGTTGGGAAGAATAGAACAAAAGAAGAACATAGATAATGATCAGCGTTTATGCTGAGGATAAAAAAACCGGCACTCAAATGCCGGTTTTTTTATCCTTCAGCCTTGAAGCCTGCCGGCCGGCAGGCAGGTCATGCGGTCATGCAGTCTGGAAGTCATTAAGTCTTGCAGTCGACTGTGGACAGTAGACTGTAGACATATAAATTATCCCAATCTGCTAAACATCATTTTTTCCTTATTATGATTCCATTACTTTTACTGTATTAGTATTATTATCTGACTTATGGAACGCATATTGATAATCGGAGCTTCGGGCCAGATCGGATCTGAGCTGACATTAAAGCTCCGCGAATTATACGGGCATGAAAATGTTTTTGCCACCGATGTTAAAGATGCCCCTCCTGATATCAAGGAAAAAGGCCCTTTCCAGTTGCTTGATGTAATGGATGACAAACACCTGATCCATTTTGTGATCCGTCATAAGATCACGCAGATTTATCACCTGGCGGCTGTTTTGTCGGGAAATGCCGAAAAGCTTCCGGTGCAGGCCTGGCACATCAACATGGACAGCCTGATGAACATTCTGGAAGTAGCAAAACTTGTTGAAGAAGTCAAAAAAGTCTTCTGGCCCAGTTCCATAGCTGTATTTGGGGCTACAACCCCGCGGCAGATGACACCACAGATCACTCTTATGGAGCCTTCAACCGTTTATGGTGTCAGTAAACTGGCCGGGGAACGATGGTGTGAATATTATTACAAACGATATGGGGTGGATATCCGAAGCCTGCGTTATCCGGGACTGATAAGCCATAAGACTGAGCCCGGCGGAGGCACCACCGACTGGGCCGTGGAAATTTATTATGAAGCGGTTAAAAAAAAGCAGTATACCAGTTTTGTTAACGCTGATACCATTATGCCCATGATGTTCATGGATGATGCCATTAAGGCTACCATAAGCCTTATGGAAGCCGGGCGTTCAAGCCTCACCACCCATTCGGCTTATAACATAAGCGGGCTTAATTTGTCGCCCGCCATGGTGGCAGAAGACATCAAAAGATATATCCCTGATTTTTCCATTGAATACTTGCCTGATTTCCGCCAGCACATTGCCGATACCTGGCCGCAGAGTGTGGATGACAGTGATTTCCGCCATGACATCGGCTGGCAACCCGCCTTTGCCCTCCCGGACATCACCGATGTTATGATAGATGAGATCAGAAAAAAAATCAGGACATCATTAACATAATGCCCGGACACCCTGGCAGGGTGTCCTTAACAAAAACAAGAAAGATATGTACGGAAAAATAAAGGAACATTTGCAGCAGGAACTCAGGAATATTGAGGAAGCCGGCCTGTATAAGAAGGAGAGAATCATCGTTTCTCCGCAGGATGCAGTAATAAAAATTGAAAACGGCGGGGAAGTGCTGAATTTCTGTGCCAACAACTATTTGGGATTGTCATCACACCCGGCACTTATTGAAGCTGCCCGGGAAGCTCTTGACACCTATGGTTTTGGCATGTCATCAGTACGTTTTATATGCGGCACGACTGACCTGCATAAAGAACTTGAACGCAAAATAGCCACTTTTTTCGGCACTGAAGAAACCGTCCTTTATGCGGCCTGCTTCGATGCTAACGGAGGCATTTTTGAGCCCCTGTTATCTGAAAATGATGCCATTGTTTCCGATGCCCTCAATCACGCTTCCATCATTGACGGGGTAAGATTGTGTAAAGCGCAGCGTTATCGTTACATTAATACTGACATGAACGATCTCGAGGAACAGTTAAAAAAAGCACAAAAACAGCGTTTCAGGATTATCGTAACCGACGGGGTTTTTTCAATGGACGGTAACGTGGCTCCTGTTGATAAGATATGTGAACTGGGCCGGAAATACGACGCCCTGGTGATGGTGGATGAATGCCATTCAGCAGGAGTGGTAGGAAATACCGGACGCGGGGTAACAGAACTCTTTAACATCAGAGGCGAAGTGGATATCATCACCGGAACACTGGGAAAAGCTTTTGGTGGCGCTATTGGCGGTTTCACAACAGGACGGAAAGAGATCATCGACCTTCTCAGGCAACGCTCAAGGCCTTATCTTTTCTCAAACTCAATTCCGCCAATGATCGCCGCTGCAGGAATTAAGATGTTTGATATGATGAGCGAAACAACGGTATTGCAGGATCGGCTCCATGCCAACACAGATTATTTTAAGACCGGGATACAGGAAGCAGGTTTTACAATCAAACCGACTAAATCGGCTATTGTTGCCATCATGCTTTTTGACGCCAGATTATCACAGGATTTTGCTGCCGCGCTGTTGAAAGAGGGTATTTATGTTATCGGATTTTATTATCCGGTTGTACCACAAGGAGAAGCACGCATCAGGGTTCAGCTTTCTGCTGCGCATACAAAAGAGCATCTCGACAAAGCCCTGAAGGCTTTTGTTAAGGTGGGGAAAGAGATGAAGGTGATTGTCTGAACCAGGATTTTCAGGATTCGAGAATTACAGGATTTAATATTTTCTTGATTTCTGAAGTGGGCATAAGAATCTGAAGGTGCATGAGCATACTCAAGGAATAATCGTATCATCCTGATAATCCCTAAAAAACCTGGTTCAGACTATTTCCACAAAGCAATCACATCCACATTCCCTTTTACCTTCTGGTTTAATGTAACCTGAATATCTGCATCAAGCGGAAGAAAGATATCTGCACGTGACCCGAATTTGATAAAACCCAGCTCTTCTCCCTGTCTTATTTGTAATCCTTCTTTTGCATAGGTTACAATACGTCGTGCAACAGCTCCGGCAATCTGCCTGACCAGTATTTCCTGCCCTTTTGAATTTTTAATGACAACAGAAGCTCTTTCATTCAACTCCGATGATTTGGGATGCCAGGCAACCAGGTATTTCCCGGGGTGATATTTCAAATAAGTTACAAGGCCGTTTATCGGATAGCGGTTGACATGCACATTAAGCGGAGACATAAAAACAGAAACCTGCCACCGCTCATCCTTGAAATACTCCTTCTCAAATGTTTTTTCAATAACCACAATTTTGCCGTCTGCCGGGCAAAGAATACTGTTTTCATCAGGGAAAACAGGCCTTAAAGGACTTCTGAAAAACCATAAGGCCAGCAAAAAAACCGGAATGGTAACAAGTGCCGTGATAATTTGAATCAATAAGCTGTCTGATACGGCATAAACAATATAATTGACCAGGACAATGGCAGAAAAAACAATGGCTAATGTGAGTATACCTTCTTTGTGGATGTTCATTTCTGTTGTATTTTATGGTAAAACAGTTTTCAATTTCAGGTAAGTAAATGAAATCGGAATAATAAACAAAAGAGAATCCATACGATCAAGCAGGCCGCCATGGCCGGGCATGAGACTGCCGGAGTCCTTAACCCCGGCGTTTCGCTTAAGCAAAGACTCGAACAAATCACCAAAGACACCAAATACAGATACCAGAAGGCTTAAAATAATCCAGTCCATACGAGGCAGTACAGGGGCAAAATAATTGAGAAAATATCCCAGTATAACAGTGAAAACGGCTCCTCCGATAAATCCTTCCCATGATTTTTTTGGAGAAATGCGTTCAAACAGGCGATGTTTTCCGAAAAGCATACCAAACACATAGGCCCCGGTATCATTCAGCCAAATCAGGCATAAAAGACCCAACAATATACCGGGTGTATAAATATGGTTGTTCATGTCGGGAAAGGCCAGCCATGCTGAAATTGAATAGGGAATGGCAATGTATATCCACCCGAAGATCAGCAATGCTGCCGATATTAAAGTGTTATCCCTGGTACGGTATAACCCGGCAATACAGATAAAAAGTACAGCAGGAATGATCAGTGTAAAAAAGGCCGGGTTCAGCATGCCTGAAAAACACAAATAGCTTAAGATAAATATAAGACTCCCTGTGATAATCCCGGAAAATTTTTGCACAGAGTAAGCCGGTTCAGGAAAGAAGCGATAAAATTCATGCAGGGTCAAAAAAGTAAGGACAAGAAATAACAGACCATAAAAATACTGACCGGCCACAATTGAACCTGCCATCAAGAGGATATATCCGATCCCGGAGAACAATCGTTTAAAAAAGTTATTCAAAATGTGCTGATTTTAATAAATGCATGGCTTTAATAACATCTGTTCTTCTGACATGGACTTCGATGTAACCACTCGGATGAAGGTAAACAGAATCTGTTTTGTTTATAATAACAGAATCAATGCCCTCGTCACTGAGAATATTTCTTGCATACTCTGCCCGGTAAATATTTCCGGTACTAAAAACGGTTGTCCAGTCATTTTCCATTGAATCTCTGCAAAACTATATCCACACTTGTCAGGCCGACTTCTTTATTGATTCTGCCTTGTCGTTTGTGTTACCTGTTTCACTTTTTGCCTTAAGGCTTTTTGCAGTCTTCCGGGATTTTTTCTGTTTTTTGCCAACATCAGGAGTTTTGTCGCCTTTTCTTTTCCCAAAAATCTTTTCCAGATCTTCGGCAAAGATGACTTCCTTCTCAAGCAGTTGCTCCGAAAGTTTCGTCAGTCCTTCTTTATGTTCTTCCAGAATTCTCAAGGCTCTCTCATATTGTTGTGTTACTATTTCTTTTACCTCATGGTCAATCATTTCCGAGGTTTTTTCACTATAAGGCTTGTGGAATGAGTATTCCGATTGACCTGTAGAATCATAGAAACTGATATTTCCGACTTTATCGCTTAGTCCGAAATATATCACCATTGCATAGGCCTGCTTGGTAACTTTTTCGAGGTCATTAACCGCTCCTGTCGATATCTTTTTAAAGATGGTCTGTTCAGAAGCCCTGCCACCCAATGTTGCACACATTTCATCCAGTAACTGTTCACGTGTTGTTATCTGTCTTTCTTCAGGCAAATACCATGCGGCTCCCAGTGATTTGCCCCTTGGAATAATGGTTACCTTAACCATGGGATTGGCATGCTCAAGCAACCAGCTTACGGTTGCATGACCGCCTTCATGAAAAGCAATGGTCCGCTTTTCATCAGGTGAAATAATCTTGTTCTTTTTTTCAAGTCCTCCCACAATTCTGTCAATGGCATCGAGAAAATCTTGTTTCTGCACAGCCTTTTTACTTTTCCGGGCAGCTATAAGAGCAGCTTCATTGCATACGTTGGCAATATCCGCCCCCGAAAAGCCGGGTGTCTGGCGAGCCAGAAAATCGATATCAAGGCTTTTTTCAATTTTTATGGGCCTCAGATGAACCAGGAAAATTTCCCTGCGCTCAGTGAGGTCGGGAAGCTCAACATATATTTGTCTGTCAAAACGTCCGGCCCTGAGTAATGCTTTATCAAGAATATCGGCACGGTTCGTGGCAGCTAAAATAATAACGCCGGCATTGGATGCAAATCCGTCCATTTCTGTCAGCAATTGATTCAGTGTATTTTCACGTTCATCATTTGCTCCAAAATTGGGATTTCTGCCTCTTGCCCGTCCTATTGCATCGATTTCATCAATGAATACAATACACGGGGCCTTTTCTTTTGCCGTTTTGAACAGGTCTCGCACCCTTGATGCCCCTACGCCGACAAACATTTCAACAAAATCGGAACCCGACAGTGAAAAAAACGGCACATGTGCCTCTCCGGCAACTGCCCTGGCAAGAAGTGTCTTTCCTGTTCCCGGTGGTCCAACCAAAAGAGCCCCCTTGGGAATTTTTCCTCCCAGGTCGGTATATTTTTTTGGCTTTTTCAGAAAGTCGACAATTTCCTTGATTTCAATCTTTGCCTCTTCCAAACCGGCAACATCTTTAAAATCGATTTTAACGTTAGTATCTTTATCAAAGATCTTGGCTTTCGATTTCCCTACATTGAAAATATTGGTTCCTCCGGCACCAGGTCCGCCTCCGCTCATTCTCCGGAAAATGACAATATACAATATAACCAGGGCAATAACAGGCAACAGGTACCAGATGACCTGACCAAAAGACTGTTTGTCTCTGGAAACTGCGTATATCTTATTCTCTTCGGAAACATCTTCCTGTGCCTCTTCAAGTCTTTCTTCAAATTTTTCAAGGGATAACATGCCCTGCAACTTGTAATGAGGTCCTGTACGGCTCAGTGCATTAAGCCCTTTTGATGTCAGTTTCTGATGTTTGGGTTGATTCAGGTACTCAGGTTTGATATAGATCTCAACATCTTTATTGTTGACAACAACTACCTTCTGTACTTCACCCTTCAGCAACAACTCATTCTTAAAAAAATACCAGTCGATTTCCGGTGGCTGTTGCCCTGAATCAAATAAATAAATCGATACAAGAGTCATCCCTATGAGAACATAAAGCCATACAGCGTTAAATTTTGGCTTTTTATTCCCTGTAAATGAATTATCTGTTTTACGTTCTCTATTATTTTCAGTATTATTGACAGATTCCTTTTTTTCGTTGGTTTCTTCCATCCTTGTTGATTCTTTATTTTTATTCTTCTTTTATAATTGTCAAGTCCGCATCTCCCCACAATTCTTCGAGTTTATAATAATCACGGGCCTCTTTAATAAAAACATGTACTACCACAGATCCGTAATCGAGCAATATCCATCTTGCATTTTCGGTCCCCTCGCGATGTTTAACATTTGTTCCGGTCAATTCCTTAACTTTTTTCTCAACAGCATCGGCTATGGCATGGACCTGTGTTGTTGAACCGCCATGACACAGAATGAAACTATCGCACATGGCATATCCCAGTTTAATCAGATCAATTTTGACAACTTCTTTGCCCTTTTTGTCCAGTATTGCATCTGTTATACAATTTAGCAATTCGTTATTATTTCCCAAAATTAATGAATGTATTAATAGTATTACTCTGCAAAATTAATGAATTTAGCAGGATTATAATGTATAATTCAGACCGTTTATCATGTCTGACATTTAGGTATCTTTGTTTTAACACCTTTGTTGTTTATTTGTTCTATCAACAATAGTACCAAAACCATCAAAGTCACCTTTTATGCCTGCTGAAATTACACTGGGATCCCCATTAATTCGACTCGATCATATTGATTCCACCAATGCCTATGCGATGAGCATAATCAAAAAGAGGGAGGCCGGAGAGGGGACTGTAATTTTGGCAGATTTTCAAACCGGGGGACGGGGTCAAAAGGGAAATGTCTGGGAGAGTCAGAAAGGGATGAATCTTACATTCAGTGTTATACTCTTCCCGGAATTTCTGGAGGCGGGCAAACAATTTTATCTGTTGATGAGTACATCTCTGGGTATGATTGATTTATTAAAGCAGGCAGGCATAAAAGCCATGATCAAATGGCCGAATGACATCTGTGTTTCGGGTAAAAAAATAAGCGGAATACTGATTGAGAATTCCCTGAAAGGGGCTTATATATCATCATCGATCGTTGGAATCGGTTTGAATGTCAACCAGACACATTATGTAACCCCAGGCATAATGCCCACATCAGTAAAACTTGAAACAGGCAGGGAAATGAATTGCGACATTTTATTTTCCGAAACATTAAGACATCTCACAATATGGATACGCAAACTGTACAGGAATGAATGGCCTGCCATTCGTGAAAAATACCTTCAGCATCTCTGGCAATACCATAAATGGTCTGATTATGCAGACTCAACCGGCAGTTTCCGTGGCCGGATAACTGATATTCTTGAAGGAGGAGAGCTGGTGATTGAGAAACAAAACGGGATATATGAAAAATATTTGTTTAAAGAAATAGAATATGGTTCATAATCAAGCGATTAAGAGCTTCGACAGAATTAACTAAACTTAATCTTTCCCATCTGCTCAACGAGCGTATCAATGAATTGCTGCAGGGGTTTTTGTGCCATCATCTGCAGAAACGGATTAAGGTCAGCGTCAAGTGTGAGTCTGGTGCGTGTATCGGCTTCGGCGGTTTGTTTTAGCTGGATCCATAATGTAAATGAATAAGGGCTGTCATGGCCTGATCCCAGTTTAATAAGATTATGCGGTTCCCTTTCAATAACTATAAGTTCGATTTCCCCGAGACCTGCAATGCCAAGTTTACAATTGTCCCTGTTAAACTCCCATGAGGTCAGTTTTTCTTTAGGAACCAGAGGCTCCAAATTGTTTAAATCAGAAAGAAAAGTGAATATTTTATCTTCATTATCCCGTATTTTGCCTACACGGCTTTCAATTCTCATAAAATCATCTTATTGATTAAAAACAATTCAATCCGGAGGGGTCCAGGTATCAGGACTTTTTCGCCATTGCTGTAAAACATAACGTGTATCAGCGTCAATATAATCTGACTCAACGGCAATCTCAAGCAAGGTTTCATAATTGCTGAGGGTAATCAGGGGGCAGTCAGCTTTACTGAAATTTTCAAGAGCAATATTGAAGCCGTATGTAAAAACAGCCAGCATACCCAGCACTGTACAGCCCTGTTGCCTCAATGCCTCAACGGCCTTCAGGCTGCTCCCTCCGGTGGATATAAGGTCTTCTATAACAACAACCTTCTGGCCGGGTTTCGGATCGCCTTCAATAAGGTTTTCGAGACCATGGCTTTTGGGCTGTGGCCTTACATAAAAAAACGGAAGCCCAAGAGCATCTGCCACCAGTGCACCCTGTGCAATAGCCCCGGTTGCCACACCAGCAATAGCTTCTGTTGATAAATAATTTTCCTTTATAAGGTTCACCAGGCTATCTTTGATGAAGTTTCGAATTTCCGGATAAGACAAGGTTTTTCTGTTGTCACAATAAATCGGCGATTTCCAGCCTGAAGCCCATAAAAAAGGATTTTTAGGGCTGAGTTTAATAGCCTGACATTGTAACAATAATCGGGCGGTTTTTTTCTCATATTGTTCCATTTCACAAATGTATAAAGTTTTTTTCAACGACCGGAATATAATTTTAACTGACGATTTCACCAAAACATTTCAGTTAAAATACGGCCTTTTTTACAGGTACCATAAGAAAGATGAGCTGAAGGAATTGCTGGATTTTTATCGCAATCTTAAAAAGATCGAAAATCTCTTTATTTTTCATGATGACATTGAAGAGTTAAGGACCATTTTTCGGTCATGTTTTAAATTAATTGAAGCAGCCGGAGGAGTCATAAAAAATAGCAAAGGACAACTTCTGGTCATAAAAAGACGGGACCGCTGGGATCTGCCCAAAGGGAAACTTGATGCAGGCGAATCTTTTGAGGAAGCTGCTTTACGCGAAGTGGAAGAAGAATGCGGGATACAGGATCTCAAACTTATCTGCCGCCTGATGTCAACCTATCACTCCTACCTTATAGATGATCAACCTGTTTTGAAAAAAACCATGTGGTTTGACATCCTGTATAAAGGACATAAAAAGCCGGTTCCGGAACAAAAGGAAAACATCACAGAAATCCGATGGGTTAATCCCTCTGAAGTAAGCTCTTTTATGAAAGATACTTATGGAGCAATCCGGGATGTTTTAAAATACGCAAACCTGATCAATCTATAGATCGCCTCTGGCCTTCATAACTTCAAAGAGTCTGGTCTCAAAATTTTCTGACGGGGCAGGAGCTGGTGAATAAACAAGTTTACCATCGGGCCCGATGAGAAAATATGTAGGATAAGCCCGTATATCATATTCCTTTAAGACCTCAGGCTGATGACCATAATACAGAAAAATCCATTGATAATTATTGGTGCGCTTAAACTGATTAAAGGTTTCTTCATGCGGATCTGTTGAAATGGTTATGATGGTCAGTCGTTGATGATGCCTTTGATGAATATTGTTCAAAAGCTCAAATTCATTTATACAGGCATAACTGGTGCTCGTACAGAAATTGATATAGACATATCTGCCTTTAAAATCTGTAAGCTTTACAAGATTGCTGTCAGCATCATACAGTTCAAAAAAGGGAGGATCATAACCGGGCTGTAACCGTGTAATCTTATGTTTGATGTACAAACCAATCTCCTTATGTTTTGCGATCTTACTGCTGGCCACAAGTGAATCCAGTATGCTGAGCAATCCGTTTCGTGAGAATTCCGTGCTATAAAACTCATCGTATATTGATTTCAGTATGACCATTTCACGCAAAGTATCGCCAAGGATATTGCTATCGGCAGACAAAGTCTGAAGCAGAGATGAATAACACTTCCGATGGTTTATATCGTCGTACATTTTTCCCCCGGTTTCAGTCCGTGCAAAAAAGGTAAAATACTTTTCATACACCTGATCAAATAAGTCCATATATGCCGGATGAGAATACAAAACAGGTTTTCCGGTGAAATATTCCTGTGAAAGGCTTTTCACTTTTTGACTGTATGCCAGCAATTTCAGCTGCCCGTATGAATATTGACGGTAAGCCTCAAAAAAAGGATTTGAATACTTACCGAAAATTTTTTCAATTTGTTCAATGTCGTCATCTATTCTGCCAGGCTGTGACTTTAAATAGATATCATTAACATGCTTGTTATAATAAGGATTGTAAGCATCGTTAAACATCATGATAAGCACATTCAATTCATCTTCCCTGAAATTTTCCAATCCGAGATGAATTTCCAAAGGCTCAAAAAAAGGATTTAACAATTCCTGCGTTGTTTTTTCCTCCTTTTCAGGGAGCACTACACGGTATTCCTGATGCGGTTCAATCCATAATATGGCTTTGTATATACCCAGGTTAGCATACACCTGCATGGTTTCAACGGCTTGTATCTCCAAGTGAAAATCTCCGGAAGAATCAATCTTACAACGTTTCAATTCCTTTTCGGTTTGCGAGATATGATCAGCAAGGGTATAAAAAACCAATTCCTCTCCGGCATAGGAAGGAGCATTCCCGCAAATAATTACAGGCTGGGCCTGCAAAAGGTCAGCTGACAGGATGAGAAATGTAATATAAATAAAATATCGTACCATTTTAAAATCAGAGATTGATAATATATAACGTCGTTTTATAAAATATATCAGCGAAAGAGAATAGACCCTCACCTGTACTTCCAACCTGCTTTCCGGTATACAGGCCATTAATCCCTCAAATCTTCAAATCTTCAAACCTGCCTGACGGCAGGCAGGCCCTCAAACCTTAAAAATCATTCCCTGATATTATAATTTGATGGCAAAAACTGACTGGCATCCCCGCCCTGTTTAATGATTTCACGGATAATGGTTGAATTTATTGGCGTATGCTGAGGTAATGTCAGAAAAAATACCGTTTCTATATCCGGGAACATGGCCTTGTTGACCTGTGCGATGGCGCGTTCATATTCAAAATCCGCCGCAGTCCTTAATCCTCTTAAAATATAGCCGGCCCCGACAGACTTGCAATAGTCAACCGTAAGCCCCTTAAAGCTGTGTACCTCAACCCTGTCGGTGTCAGCAAAAACTTTTTTAATCCATTCAATGCGTTTTTCGAGCGGGAAATATGCTGTTTTTGTCGTATTGAACCCAATGGCAATGATAATTTTATCGAACATTTTCAATGCTCTTCTCACAACCGATTCATGTCCGACGGTAAAAGGATCAAATGAACCGGGGAAAATAGCAACTTTCGTTGTTTGGTGTGTCATTATATGCTTCTTTGTTTTGAGGTACAAATTACGAATTAGTGATCATATTGAAAAGTGCTGAAAGGTTTTTTTCAACACGGACGCCTGTGGTCAGGAGTTTTTCATAAGGCTGGTGCCCTCCGGAAACTAAAATACAACGACATCCCAGTGTCAGGGCCACTTCATAATCATGCGTGGTATCGCCCAGCAAGGTGATATTCCGGGCCGGCAGGGACGATTTTTCAATAAACTGCCTGGCTGTTTCAAGCTTACCATGGCCAAAGAAATTGCTGACGCCGACAATATCCCTGAAATAATGAAGGATTTTGTGTTTTTTGATGGCTGTTGTCAGCGTATCTTGCTCCATAGCTGACAGCACAACCTGTTGTACACGGTTGAAGGAAAAATGTTTTAAAAGATTCAAAGCTCCCTTATGCAATGATGAACGCGATTCAAACCTGTTGTAATAAAAAATATATTCATCAGAAAGCGCATTAAAATCTTCTTTTTCAAAATTAAAACCCAGGTCTTTGTAAAAGTCAATTACCGGAAACCTGAACAACTCAAGATAAATATCTTTTGTGATCTTTTTTTTCCCCCTTTTTAACAGGATCTGGTTGATTGATTCAATGCATATATCGATATCGTTCAATAATGTTCCATTCCAGTCCCATATGATCATATCACAATCATTCATTATCTCTGCATCAGGATCAATTCGTACTGTTATTTACTGATAACTTCCAGACCTCCAAAAACCACATCTGATTCAATATAGAAGTGAGGGGCATCTCTTTTAAAAGAGTCAGTGTTGTATATTATACTGCCGAAGGCAACCGTATTTCCATCGGGCATTCGTGAACCCCCAAAAACCGCTTCTGATTTTACCTTAACGGGCATATCAGGATTAATTCTGATAATGGCGGCGCCAAACACAACATCAATTTTTATTCTCACTGTTTCCATTAATTGTTCTTCCATCCCGGTAAAATCATATACCGATTTGCCGAATATAACATTGTATTGCGTTCTGTCAGCAGGCGTCTCCCTGTAAGTGCGTTCAGAAAAAAAAGTATCCCTGTCTTTTTTGGATCTTTCAGGTATCCAGCTTTTTCCCAACAGAATTCTTACACCAATAAGAATAATGACGACCGCAATGACAATACGAAAAAGATTAACATCAAAAACAATCCGGAAAATAATTGCCAGACCAATAAATATCAGAATCAATCCCCAGAAAAATCCAGGCGCCATTTTCATATATATTAAGGTTTATTTCAAAGACATTATCAGGATTGAAAATTACGATTTTGTTTTAAATATATGCCGTTTTATTTATTCAAAAATGAGAGGTTTATCAACTTTTTCCTGCAGCAATGTCAAATCAAGTACCTGCATGACATTATCAACATAGTGAAATGTAAGTCCGTTTAAGTATATCTCCTTTATCTCACTGATATCCTTGCGGTTTTCTTCAGACATAATAATCTCTTTAATATCAGCACGTTTAGCGGCAAGAATTTTTTCTTTGATCCCTCCCACCGGCAACACTTTACCTCTGAGTGTAATTTCGCCTGTCATGGCAATACTTTTTTTCACTTTACGCTGTGTAATGGCAGAAGCTATTGATGTAACCATTGTAATACCGGCAGAAGGCCCATCTTTAGGGATAGCTCCTTCAGGCACATGCAAATGTACATTCCAGTTTTCAAAAAGGCCGGGCTTAATATCAAGCTTTTCGCTGTGTGATTTTATATATTCAAGGGCAATGACAGCCGACTCTTTCATAACATCCCCAAGGTTACCGGTGATGGTCAGAACACCTTTACCCCTGCTGAGACTTGTTTCAACAAACAATATTTCACCTCCCGAGGCTGTCCATGCAAGACCTGTAACAACACCGGCAAACTCATTTCCCTGATATTTATCCTTAAGGTATTTTGGCGGACCCAGGATAATCTCTATATCCTTTATGGCTAATTTAACATTATAGCTTTCATTAAGGGCCACTTTCATGGCTGTAATCCTGCAGATTTTGGCAAGCTGCTTATCAAGTTCACGCACCCCTGATTCACGCGTGTAATTATCAATGATATATTCAATAACCTGAGATGTGAATTTCAGGTGTTTTTTCATAAGACCATGATTCTTCAGTTCCTTTGGAATAAGATGTCGTTTGGCTATTTCTACCTTTTCCTCCAGAATGTATCCTGGAATGTTGATCAATTCCATCCGGTCAATGAGTGCAGGATTGATGGTGCTTGTAGTGTTTGCCGTGGCAATAAACAACACTTTTGAAACGTCATATTCCAGTTCAAGAAAATTGTCATAGAAAGTGCTGTTTTGCTCGGGATCAAGCACTTCCAGCAAGGCAGACGCAGGATCTCCGTGAAAGTCCCTGCCAACTTTGTCAATTTCATCGAGTACAAAAACCGGATTTGATGTTTTTGTTTTTTTCAGACTCTGGACTATCCGGCCTGGCATTGCCCCAATGTATGTTTTGCGGTGTCCACGGATTTCGGCTTCATCATGAAGTCCGCCCAGCGACATCCGTATATATTTCCGGTTAAGGGCTTTGGCAATGGATTTTCCCAGGGATGTTTTTCCGACACCCGGAGGACCATAAAGACAGATAATAGGAGATTTCAGATCACCCTTCAACTTCAAAACAGCCAGGTGCTCCACAATTCTTTCTTTCACCTTTTCAAGGCCGAAATGATCCTTATCGAGGATGGCCCTTGCCCTGTGAAGGTCAAAATTATCTTTTGTATACTCGTTCCAGGGGAGTTCCAATAATGTCTGAAGGTAATTGATCTGAACCGAATATTCGCCTGTAGCAGGATTCAGACGGTTAAGTTTTTCCACTTCTTTCAGAAAAACTGCTGAGACATCTTTACTCCATTTTTTCTTCCTGCCCCTGGCTTTCAGCTCTTCTATCTCCTGTTCCAGGGGATTGCCTCCCAGTTCATCCTGGATTGTCTTCATCTGCTGGTGGAGAAAATATTCGCGCTGTTGCTGGTCAATGTCGAGTCTGACTTTATTCTGAATATCATTTTTCAATTCAAGCAATTGTACCTCTCTTGAAAGATATTGAAGCAACAGTGTTGCCCTTTTTTTCAGGTTATTGGTCTCCAGGAGCTGCTGTTTCTCTGTAATTTTAATATCACTGTTTGAACTGATAAAATTGATCAGGAAGGAAGAACTTTCAATATTGCGCACCGCAAATGAAGTTTCCTGCGGTATGTTGCTGGATAATTTTATGATTTTTAGTGAAAGGTCTTTCAATGAGCCAATAATGGCTTCAAATTCCGGATCTTTTTTCCGGGGTTTGGAATCATCCATAGGACTTACCTTACCTATCAGATATGGCTCTTTGGAAAGAACACCTTCAAACTGAAAACGCTTTTTGCCCTGGATAATGACAGAGGTTGATCCATCAGGCATCTCCAGTATTCTTAAAATATGCGCTATGGTCCCTATCTTATATAATTCATCAGGAGCAGGATCTTCGTTATTAGGATCCTTTTGTGCCAGTGTACCGATTATTTTTGTTTTCTGATAAGAATCGCGTACCAGTTTCATCGATCTGTTCCTTCCCACCGTTATGGGAATGATGACCCCCGGAAACAATACCGTGTTGCGCAAAGGCAACACAGGCAAACTATCGGGTATTTGAGTCATGTTAAGACTATCTTCATCCTCTTCCGATATAAGGGGTATGAAATCACTGTCATCATTAATGGGTGAAGCAATAAACAAGTTGTTGTGTTTTTTATCCTGTGATATACTCATAAATTATAATTCCTGCAAATAATAACAAAATTCTGGACAAAATGTCAGTTGCCTGTGTTAAAATAATGGCATTATTTTATAGCAATCGTTGTGCCAATCATAATAATCCAACGATATAAACGCAGACAATCTCATCAGTAAATTTAAACAAAAAGCTCCGTCTTCAGGAAGAGAACGGAGCTCAATCGCAAAAAAAAAAATTATTTACTCTTCTTCTTATCGAAATGGTCCTTGTATCGGTTCATAAATTTGTCGACGCGTCCTGCTGTATCAACAAGTTTCATCTTACCTGTGTAGAACGGATGTGATGTGTTTGAAATCTCAATCTTCACCAGCGGATATTCATTTCCGTCTTCAAGCTTAACGGTTTCCTTTGTATTGACTGTTGACCGGGTAACAAAAGTATGACCATTGGACATATCTCTGAATGCAATTAACCGATAGTTGTCCGGATGTATTCCCTTTTTCATTTGTTTATAATTTCCTTTTTTAAAATGGCTTGCAAAGATATGCATTCATTTTTAAAACACCAAGAGAAACTCTATTCATTTTTATTGTTTTTGCTAAACTTCCGGCTTTGATTCGTGAATCTCACGAACTCAGCATTTCTGTCAAAAAGGTATCTGTATGTTACGTGTGTTTTCTCTTTTGTTGCTCCAAACTGACTGTACATACGGTTTACCGTCAGATTATAATCACCAACCCATGATAATTCGAGTTCAGACATTCCCAGGCTCCTCATCGCACCGGTTAATTTCAGATAGAGTGCCCCAACTACGCCTGTACGCTGAAACTCGGGGATAACCCCTGATAACAGTAGCCTGGCACGGGTTACAGCGCGTCTGCGATAATATATCAGTTTTAAACTGTTTAACAGGTTCAGTTTGCCATTTTTCAATTTTCTGAATACCTGGTTAATATCCGGAAAGGCTATAAGAAATCCGATGGGCATATCGTTGTGATAAGCAAACCAAATGGTTTTTTCATTGAGTAATGCCTTAGCATCCGTAAAAATGCCATAGAAATCTTCGTATTTCAACGGTGTGTAATTTTCAAGAAAGTCAGCCCATACCTTGTTGTACATTTCAACCAGTTGTTTCAGGAAAACTTCAGCTTTATCCATTTCAAGATGACGGAAAGAATACTCGGGCTTTTCAAAAAAATGCTCGGCAAATTTTTTCATCCTTTCAGGATACGGATTGCTGAAAACATCATGAAAGCTATACTGTTCAAAATAATTCCGGAAACCGTAACCTTCAAAAAGTTCCTTATAATAAGGAAAATTATAGGGCATGCCATAGCCCTGGCGGGTAAATCCCTCAACAAGCAAGCCCCAGTACACAAAATTTTCGCCGAAATTTATCGGACCGTCCATAGCTTTCATTCCATTGGCTTCAAGCCATTCACGGGCTGTCTGGAAAAGAAGATTGGCTGCCTGTTGATCATCGATACACTCAAAAAAACCAATACCGCCGGCAGGTTGTGGATTACTGAAAGCCTTGTTCTTATCATAAAAAGCTGCAATACGTCCGATGAGCTTACCCATATCATCTTTTAATATCCAGCGAATGGCATCTCCATGGCTAAAACAATTATTTTTTGCCGGATTGAAAATACTCTCAATTTCTATATCCAGGGGGCAGGTCCAGTTTTCATCATCTTTATAAAGGATCTTGGGAACCTGGTGAAATTCATTACGGGATTTTTTATCTTTTACTTCAATACAATTCATATGGACGGTGTTAAGTGATATCAAACCATGTTGAAAGCCATTCGGGCGCCTTGTTTACACGTGAAACATGCTCAAATTCATTCTTTTTAGGATCATAAAGATAATCTTTTTTCAAAAAATCAATATTTCCGATGATTTCATTTAAGGCTTTCATAAAAAAACGAACCTCATTGTTCCGCATGGTAGGATGCAGAGAAAGCCTTATCCAACCGGGCTTATCAGACAGATCGCCCCGGTTTATCTTTTCTGTTATCTCATGAGAACGGTAATAACTGACTTCCAGTAAATAATGACCGTATGTTCCTGCACAAACGCATCCTCCTCTTACCTGGATACCATAAAGGTCACTTAACAGTTTAACCAGCAAATTATAGTGTATTGACTGATGATAAAAGGAAATGACACCCAGCCTGTGATCAACATTATCAGCCAGAATCTTAATGCCCTTTACTTTACGAAGTCCCGATATGGCCAGCATAACCAGTTCATCCTCCCGCCTGAGGATGTTGTCCACGCCCATTTCTTCTTTCAGCTTGATAGCAAGAGCCGCTCTGATGGCCTGAAGAAATCCCGGAGTGCCACCATCTTCGCGCATTTCAATATTATCAGTGTATTTATATTCACCCCAGGGATTGGTCCATTCAACCGTTCCTCCTCCTGAATCATCCGGCGCTTTGGCATTGTACAATGATTTATTGAATATTAAAACTCCTGAAGATCCCGGACCACCAAGAAACTTATGAGGGGAGAAATATATGGCATCGAGTTTCTGCAAAGGGTTTTCGGGATGCATATTCATATTAACATAAGGCGCTGAAGCAGCAAAATCAATAAAACATATTCCATTATGCTTATGCATAATTTCTGCCATTTCATGATAAGGCGTAATGATGCCGGTCACATTCGAGCAGGCTGTAAACGCACCTATCTTATATTTCCGGCCGGCATATTTTCTGACTTCATGCTCCAGTTCATTCAGGTCAATCAACAATCCGGGACCGGGTTTTATCATCACAACATCGGCAAAGGTTTCGTACCATGAAGTATGATTGGAGTGATGTTCCATATGGGTCAGAAAAATAACGGGTCGGTCAGCTGATGTAAAAAAATTACCTTTATCAGACAGATTGCAGCCTTTCAGTCCCATAATGCGCTGCAGTTTGTTCACAACCGATGTCATGCCTGAGCCAAATGTGATGATGACATCATCTGTTCCGGCATTGACATGTTTCTTAATCAGATCATGTGCATAATGGTAGCTGAGAGTCATGCGTGTACCCGTCTCACTTGTTCCGGTATGTGTATTGGCAACAAAAGGCCCGAATATATTGGCTATTCTATCCTCAATTGGTTTGTATAAGCGTCCGCTTGCTATCCAGTCGAAATAATGAATTTTCTTTCGCCCAAAGGGTGTATTGTAGTATGTGCTGATTCCTGCTATATTTTTCCGGAAATCATCAAAATATTTTTCCAGTGGAGACATCTGCTTGAGATATAATATAAACTGAGCAAAGATAAAAGATGAAAGAACAAAGAAAAATGATGTATGCGTAAAATAGAAGGTTATCAATAAGAAAATGATATATCTCATTAAACAGGCTTGATTTTATGTTGTGTACCATCAGTCTTCGGTTTTCAAAAAAACTTCCGGTCAGCCATGAAAAATCTATGATACTTTATCTTTATGCTTTTGCGGTATGATTATTTTTAAATACTGTGAAAGAATATTATCTTTGCCGTCCTGAATATGGTGGTCGTAGCTCAGTTGGTTAGAGCGCCAGATTGTGGCTCTGGAGGTCGCCGGTTCGAGTCCGGTCTTCCACCCGAAAGCCCCCTAAATCCCCCTAAGGGGGACTTAAAGAATGCACGGTATTGAACCAATGCTTAACCGAAACCCGGAGTTATCCGGGTTTTTGTTATTTGCAGGATTGTTTTTAAAAAACATTGATGAAAGGTGAGAAATCTCATCAGTGGTTTGGGTTAAATGAAAAGTGGATTCGCGTACCTTTGATGAACGGCATAAAATCGTTTCAATCAATCAGTAAAAAATGAATTCATGCACCCATGAATAAGGTTAAAACCATACAGTATAAGCTGGATGAAAAAGAAAAAGAGCTGAAAGCTCTGAAAAAAACTCTTAAATCCATTACACAATCTGCAAAACAGAATGAAGAGCTCTTACATTCTCTCGTTGAAGCTGCTGCCGGAAAAATCGGTCAGGATTTTTTTGATAACATTGTCATTAAGTTATCAGAATGGTTAAACGCTGAATGTGTGCTGATTGGAAGGATAGTCGGATATGAAAGGATACAGGCTGTTCCTTTATACCTGGATGGTACAATCCGGCATGATTTCTCATATGAACTGGAGGGTTCGCCTTGCGACATCACTACACGGAAAGGGTATTGTGAATATGCTGAAAACGTTATGTATCTGTTTCCGAAAGATAAGATACTTGTTGACCTGCATGCTGAAGGATATATCGGCACCGCACTGTATAACAGATCGGGTGAAATTAACGGCGTGATATGTGCTGTTTCGAGGAAAAAGCTTATGATACCTCCGTATGCCAGGGATATCATGAAAATAATCGGCGCCAGGGTATCTGCCGAAATTGAACGGATGAAAACAGAAGAGGCTCTCAAACAGTCAGAAACTGAACTAAAAGAGAGCAACGCCACCAAAGATAAACTGTTTTCTATCATTGCCCATGATTTAAGAAGTCCCTTGAGCACTTTGATGGGTTTTACCGAGCTTTTAATCAGAAATTTTGAAAAAATCGAAACAAAGAAGCAAAAAGAAATTATCGGATTGATTAACAAGAGTACAAACGATACCTATAAATTACTTGAAAACCTGTTA
The DNA here is from genome assembly GCA_016934055.1 of Bacteroidales bacterium. Classification (GTDB taxonomy): domain Bacteria; phylum Bacteroidota; class Bacteroidia; order Bacteroidales; family UBA10428; genus UBA5072. The sequence goes on from JAFGTR010000028.1 coordinate 28,713, forward strand.
ACCTGGGCTCTTGCTCAACGCGGACTGATTCATTACAACCAGGATCATGTAAACCTTGAAGTATTGATAAAAGAAAACATATTGCTGTTGGAGAACACAGCACTGGAAAAAGAAATCTCAATTGTCAACAAAGCCGGCAAAGATATTGTTGTAAAAGCAGACCGCCAGATGGTATCCACCATTTTGCGGAACCTGTTGACCAATGCGATAAAGTTTACGCCGGTTAAGGGACAAATTGAAATAACAGCAAAAATATTACCGGGAGAAAAACCGAAGTCAGCCGAAATATGCGTATCCGATAACGGCATTGGAATGGATGCCGGTAAAATAGCCGGACTTTTCAAGCCTGAGAGTCATTTTTCAGAAGCAGGAACAGCCGCCGAGAAGGGAACAGGACTTGGATTGATTATTTGTAAAGAATTCATTGAAAAGAACGGTGGTGCAATTAATGTACAAAGTGAATCCGGAAAGGGCAGCAAATTTACTTTCACACTTGAGGCTGTATAATTAAAATTTTACTTTTTCTTTCCAGTTCCACCATTTCAGTTTTTCCGGATCCCTTTCCTGTTGCGGTGTTTCAGCAAAATAAACTGCACACCGTAAAACATAAAGCAGACAACGATCCTGGGTTTTTCCGGCATAGTCATTGGACAATGCATACAACCTTTCCGGATCCATGCCTTTAAGATCTTCAACATGGTGAATGCCTATATTCCGCAAGTCCTGTGCAATTGATTTACCGACACCGGGAATATCTGTCAGGGTTTGAGCAGTCGCAAATATTTTCATAATAACTAAAATCTTTCAAAATCTTTATCATCTTCAGAGGATGGCACAATGCCCTTTATACTCTTCAGCTTATATCCGTCAGACTGCTTTTCACCGGTTTTAACATCAGGCATGTCAGATGGCCTTTTAAACTGTTGTTTATTGTTTGTTTTAAAGAAAGAAATTAACTCGGTAAGTTGCTCTGCCTGCGAAGACAATTCCTCAGCATTGGAGGAAAGTTCTTCTGCCGAAGAAGCATTTTGTTGTGTTACACTGTTTAATTGCTGTATAGCAGAACTGACCTGGTTAGCTCCGTTATTTTGCTCAATGCTTGAAGCGGTAATTTCCTGTATAAGCCTGGTTGTTTTTTCAACAGTGGGAAGAGTATTGACCATCACTTCACCGGCTCCGTTAGTCAGCTCAAAGCTTTCATGGGTCAGACTGACAATTTCTTCTGCTGCAACTTTACTCCTTTCAGCAAGCTTTCTGACTTCAGCAGCCACTACGGCAAAACCTTTACCATGCTCTCCTGCCCTGGCAGCTTCAACAGCTGCATTCAGTGCAAGAATATTGGTTTGAAAAGCAATATCGTTGATGACAGTTATCTTCTCAAGTATAGTCTTATTCGCTTCAACAGCCTTTTTTGCCCTTGAGGAAACCTCCATGATTCCATTATTGGCTTCCTGTGATGTTGATTCTGTTTGTTGTGCGTTCTCGGTATTGCTCGCAATATTAGCAGCCATCTGTTCCATCGTGGAAGATATTTCTTCAACTGTGGATGCCTGTTCATTGGCCCCCTGCGATAACTGCTGAGATGCATTACTGATTTGCTGGCTGGCGGCATGAAGATGATCGGCATTTCTGTCAATTTTCATAATTATATTATGCAAATTGCTCACCAGTTCGGCAAGAGAATTATTCAATATGCCTAATTCGTTCTGAGCTTTTGTTTCCTGAATTTTGATATCCAGGTTCCCCTCTGACACAGCTTTTACCTGAGAAATGGCATTATCCAGCGGTTTACGCAATAGATTATTAATTATAATAAATACCACTGTGCCGAGTGCAAAATTCAGTGGCGTAATCCACAGCATATGAATTCCCCCCAGTTTATACTGAACCAGGTCAGCAAACGTAATATAAAAGATAAACAATACGATGTAAAAGCTGAAAGTAAACATGATGGATTTCCTGAAGATAAGTTTCAGAATCAGATAAGCCACCGGTATACCGCCGATGACTACCAAGGCCTGTCTAAGATATTCATTCATGATCTGCCGATTTTAAAAAAAATTCAAAGGAAAACAATCACATCTTTTTGATTATTATTTATATGTAATGTAATAATTTCTTTTGAGATTCTCAAGCGTTTTCCCCATTCTGTTCGAATAATAAATTTTCGGGAGATTCATTTATACTCTGCTTATGCAGACTGGATTATGAGAACGCAAATCCAGCCTGGCTTTTGCCGGTATATCAAAATCGTGCGGACATAATACCGGGAATGGTTTTGTGAAGTCGTACAGCAGTTAGTATATTGAGGCAATTAAGATATGATAAAAAGAATAACGGCAGATTATTTATCTATAAATCAATATACTGTTCAATATTAAGCGCTTTGGTTTTAATATCAATAAGTTGTATTATGAATGAACTTTACAATGGTTGTTGTGCCGGCAGATTTGATTTTAAGAAAGTAGAGTCCTGAAGGAAGTTCATCCACATCCACTTCAACTTCAAACGCCTTAGGTTCAATATATTCTGTCATCATGTTTCTGCCGGAAAGATCAAGAATTTCACATCTTGCCCCGGCAAATCTTTCTGTTGATCTAATCATTAACAGCTGGTTGACAGGATTGGGATAGATTTCAATTCCGGAAACTGAATGACCGGAATCATATTTTCCATCGAAAATTAATGAAGTACTTCCCGGGGGATCACAGGTTCCCCATTTGTATGCATATGTTGTGTTTGCAATGCCGATGGTATATTTTCTTTTGATCCCGTCCCATAAAGCGCAGGCAGAAGGAACGGTCTCACTGGCAGTAAGATTACTGTCGTTCAGGAAAATGAAAGATCCTGAGTCTCCCGGACTAAGATAGGTGAAACAACTGTAAATCCCATCCCCGATATCAGCCATGGTAAGGAGGGTATCTGAACCACCTGTAATATCACCGGCAACGTAAACGCCTTTTGACATATCCTGACCGCTCATATCCACCTTAAAGATGACTTTAACCGTATTGAGGTCTTCATAAAATTGTGGCTCCATCCACCGGCCCCCGCCGTTTTCCATAAAGTTGGTGTTAACCGGATCAAAGAATACAAGGTGATCATGCGATGATCCCTGCCCCCAGGGCGTTCTGCAAGGCGTTGAAACCCAGGCAGGTTCCCAGAATATGACCCCGGAACCTCCTGATCTTTTTACCTCACGGGTATAATCAACCATATATTCCAGTTGTTTTTCGGGAATGACAGGCAGATAGGCCGGATCGGGTGTTGTAACGATATTTCCCAAGGCATCATAGTTCTGTGTCGTCCATAAATAACCGGTTTCTACCACCATGGCCTCATAACCGGGATGAGCCGACAGCAATGACCTTATGGCTGAACCCAGCGATGAAATGCTGCCACCATGCCAGGCATAGTAGTATGAGAAACCCATAATATCAAAATCGGTAACACCGTTGCTGATAATATTATTATACCACCAGCTTAATATATTGAGACCGGCACAATGTAAAGCTATTTTTGGCTTGATTGATGTTGTCTGACTAACATCCCTGACGGCCTGAACAGCTGCATTATACAGTTGGGCATGCCGCGACCAGCTTGAACTCACACTTCCTCCCGCATTCCAGTTATCCACCGTTGTATGTTTCAGAATGCCATCATTGGTTTCATTGCCTATCTTCACAATCCCGGGCATCAGTGAATCGGCGTTAAGCTCTGTAAGGACAGCTGTGGTATAATTATACACTGAGTCTTTTAATGCTGCCAGATCATTTGCCACACCCAGCCATCGCGAAGGTATGACCTGACGTCCAGGATCAGCCCACATGTCGGAAAAATGAAAATCAAGCATAACTTCCATTCCTGCAGCCTTGCTGCGGGCTATGGTTTCCTTCACATCTTCGAAATCGGAGTATTGAAGTTTCACGCCTTCGGGTTGTACAAGAGAATTCTGCCACACCGGATCAACCCACAACCTTACCCTTACCAGGTTTGTCCCGTGATCAGCAAAGATCTGGTAGACATCTTTCGGAATGCCGTTTTCTTTGAAAACAGCGCCGCAGTCTTCCATCTGGTTGACATAGGATAGATCATTGCCACGGTAAAAAGTCTGGCCGGTTACAATATGATTTGGCATGAAAAAAACCAATAATAAAAAATGCTGTAATCTCATCATGCTGAATTTAAATCAAAATCAATACAATATCATTAAGCCCACGCCGAAAAGTATATTTTCACAACTCAGGCCCCGGGCTGCAGTGAATCATAAAACATGATCCGGTCATTACGAACTCTTTCAGTTGCTTTGTCATTTTGTATATGAGGGTGACATTCCAGTTTCCAGACTAACCGGGGTAAACTCATCATTTAATGGTTAAACTTACTTTATACTCCGGAATAATCTCATAATCTGTAATCTGCAAAAATTCATTCTCATTTTTAAAATCAGGTAGAATATCCTTGTTAAAATAGCTCAGATAAGCTGCATTCTTGCGCATTGGAATAAAATAAAAAACCATATCATGTTCCTGCAGCCTCGGTGCAAATCGCTTTAGTCCGATCAGCCAGGGTTCTCCGATATAAAAATTGTCGGTTTGAAGTTCTCCGTCAAGGAAGCACAAAGCCCGGTCCCCGCGGTAATTAAACTTTATGAATACATCATTGAGATTGGTTAAATCAAGATCGCCGGCAGCAAGAACCATATGACGGTCATCGGTCATGGTCAGCTTAACAGCAGGAACAGCTTTTGGAACGCTGACATTCCATTTTGTCATATATAAATTCATACTTTTCAGCGGCATGATATTGGCATTCAAGGCAGTCAGAGTATTTGCCTGCGGGTATATTTCAATTTCCCATTTCTCTTTACCTTTGCTCATAAGATTTATCACTTCATTCTCTTCCAGTACCAATGACTCGCTTATCATCAGGTATTGATAACCGGGCTTCCCGGTAAGATAGGCATTCAAAGCTTTCTCCGCAGGAATAATGAGAAAATGTGTTTTTTCTCCCGGGAGATCAATGGTGCATTCAAAAACACGACCTTCCTCACCACTAACAAGTGTATTGCCATTTTGTTGAAAAGCAGTGGCCCCATATGTTTTGATCTTCGTTAAAGGTACTTTTAAAACAATCTCCGGGGATAACCCTTCCACCGAAAAAAATACATGGTAAGCCTCACCTGCGTTGACAAATGAGCATAAGGGCTGCACTGTGGCGTATTTAACCGGCAGTCCGCTGAATTCAATATTGAAAGGCAGGATAACCGAAGTTCCTGTCTTCATTTTAAAGCTTCCGGTTTCAGGAATTGATATTTCTTCTTCTCTGGTTTTAATTTTAATTTGCAGGTTATGCAGATCAGGTGTCACAACATGATCCTGAAAATTGTGCATAAAAACAAATCCTTTCATTCCGTCACTTCTCACGGCATAACGCAGCGTTGCCGTGTCCGCAGGGGTGATCCGGCTGTTTGTTTCAGGCAGTAAGGTTGGCAGGGGCGCCAATATTGAACCATAGTGCTGCAAAAAATAATTTACCAGTTTCAGGCTGTAAAATCCCTGTCCGGGCGTTCCAAATTCACGGACTGGCGCCTGGTAGTCATATGATTTGTTGGTATAGCCGAAGCCCTCGGTATAATACAAAGGACCATCGGAAGGATTTGTGCCGCCGTGGTACATATAGTATCCCAGTCCGTTTGTACCGCTTCCCAGGGTTCGCACCATCAGGGGCAGAAAGCTTTCAGCCGGCACACGGGGACGTTTTGTATAGGTAATGCACATGCCTGTCCCCAGTTCAGCTGCCATGGAAGGATACAGTTCCGGGTTGTAGCTTACAGGTGAATAATCAGGATTCCTATGGAGATCTTTATACAGGTAAAGGGTTGATGGAACATCGCTGGATACCCAGGTGGGATAAGCATAACCTCCTGAAACAGGTATGGATCCTTTCTCAACAATTGTGGCAAAGCCCCATCCTGTTGCTGTGTATATCGGAGCTTCAATACCGTTTTTCTTTGCCATTTCCTTCAGTGTCTTCATGTGTTCCTGTCCGTATGCCCTGTAGTCATTGCCCATTTCATTCACACCCACTCCGCCCTGTATAATTTTACGATCGAAACGGGCTGCCGACCATTCTTTCTCACTTCCCATATAATGCAGTGACCAGGGGGCCGCTGAATGCTGGTATTCATTCTCAAGCTGAATGCCGATGATGGGCCCTCCATCCTTAAAATATAAGCCCTTAAGCTGTTGGGCAACCTGTGTATAAAGCCGACTTGCATAAAACAGGTAGCCCGGATCATTTGAACGTATCTCGAAGGGTCGGCCGTAAAGCCAGTCGGGCAGACCCCCGTTACGCATTTCACCGTGGGCGAAAGGACCAATACGGACAATGACCTCAACATCATTTTTGCCGCACAGTTCAACGAATTTACGAAGGTTGAGATCACCTTCCCAGTTAAAGACACCTTCCTGCCGTTCGTGCAGGATCCAAAACACATAGCTGGCAATAACATTGATTCCGCCCGCTTTCATCTTCTTAATTTCCTCATCCCAGTATTGATTGGGATAGCGGCTGTAATGAAATTCACCCATTACAGGGAAAAAAGGTTTTCCGTTTCGCTCAATATAATAACTGTTGACTTCAATGGATTCACCGGTGACACTTTCTCCTCCCAGATCAAGATGACCTCTGAGAATTTCCTTGTGGGCAACTGAAACATCAATGGTGTAAATATTCTGCGCTTTTACACCCGTCATAATTCCTGTTGATAATAACAGGAACAATACCAAAGGCAGGTTATGAATCCCGTATCGGCAGAGACCATAAAATATCGGCATCGGGGTCGGGCAAACAAATGATGTATTATCCTTCATATCAAATAAATTAATATTATAACACACCGTAAATATAGGTCAGAAAAAAACAAAAACCCCTGCGAGAATTTACGGATTCCCGCAGGGTATATTTTGCGAAGATTTAAAATCCTTGCCTAATGCAAAGTTTTTAATTTACAATCAGTTTTCTGACCCCTGAAAACTCACGGTCCTTAACCTTTATGAAATAAACACCTTTAGGAAGTGTTCCTGTCTTCAATTTGATCAGGGTATTGTTTATCCTTGCCTGATTTATGTTAAGGGCTTTCCCGGAAATATCAAACAGTTCTACAGACAGAACGTCTGTGTGACGGGGTAATCTGAGTGTGACCTCCTCACCGGCAGGGTTGGGAAAAATATCAAATGCCAGATCTTTTTCTTTCTCTGCAAGGCCTGACGAAGGTTCCCAGTTCGGGCACTTACCAAAATAGCACATGATGGTCACATCTGTTTCAGGCACCACAATATACCTGTCAGATCCATACCTCAGGGGATAATCTGCAACACAGGCAGAATCAAACCATTCACGGTATCGCTGGTAGTAAGTCCAGTCCTGGTTGCCGGCACTGTCCCAGGAGTTAACGGTAATAAAATAATAGGCCAGTGAATCATTGCCGTCGCCGTCTACGGTTCCGGGATCAAGACTTGTACTCCAGGTATAAAGGCTGTCACCGAGGTCAAACATGGGCTGAAATTCCCAGTTTGTAACCGAACCAACAATAAAAACCGTGTCAAGGGGAAGATCCTGGCCTGACATCTTTAAATTAAAGGTGATGTTCACACTAAAAGCCTGAATTGAAAAGGCCATGAGTAAAAGTGTAAAAAGTTTTTTCATAGTTCCTGATTTAGAAGTTAATAATTCATTCTGATTCATTCAATAGTAGTCGAAAATTTGCCGATTTTCTATTTATTGGCCACCAAAGCACCAGAACACCAAATTCTGAAGGGTTCTTTGCAAAAGATTTGTAATGTTCTGATGAAGGGGTCCATATTAATCATTCAAAAAATCCTGCGAGGGCAGTATGCCCTCACAGGAGACATTAACTATTAATAACCATCATTTTGTGTAAGCTTTCCCTCACTGTTGTTGATGGCGTAAGAAGGTATCGGGCACAGAGCAGGAGCGTCAGCATTTTTGCCCGCTACTGCAGCCAATGCTGAAGGCCATTTCCCATGCCTGATCAGGTCGGTTTTCCGGAATCCTTCCAGGTACAATTCCCATCCTCTTTCCCTCAATATGGCATCATTAAAGGCCTGTTGTGAGGCTATGTCTTCAGCTGCCAGCGGGCCGATATTTGCCCTTATTCTCACACTTTCAACAAGAGCAATAGCTTCCGTAGTGGGACCGCCGTTGTTATTGTTAATGGCTTCTGCAAGCATCAGCAAAACATCAGCATACCTGGCCAGGATGATATCATTACCCTGGTAACCGCCTTCGATACCCTCATCAGGGAATTTCCTGATAAGGGCTCCCCGCATGGCAGGGTTGCTGGTCCGTGTCCTGACAGCATCCTGTCCGGGTCTGACCGTTGAAGGCCTCCTGGTATATTCTGTTACAAACAGTCTTCTTTCGTCAGCCGGATCAAAAGAGTCATAAAAATCCCAGGTGACCATAAATACACCATCGCCCCAGCCGCCGTTGATAACCTTATCACCCGGGTAATCTTCAGGGTAGCAATAGAAGGCAATCGGGTTAAAGTTCTTCAGCTCATCGTTTTCAGGGCTACAGGAAACCGCCCATATGTTCTCTGTATTTTGTTCGGTAGCTTCACGGAAAAGACTGGCATAATCATCAACCAGCTGATAACCAAGTGTTGTGATTTCCCTGCCCACCGATTCGGCATTCACAAAATCCTTCTCATTCATGTAAAGCCTCATCAATAGTGTCAAACCCAGGCCTTTATTAAACCTTCCGTATTCCGGCGGATCTTTTTCGAGATTATCAGCGGCATAACGCAGATCTTCAGCAATAGCGGCAACAAAAGACTCTCTTGATGGACGGCTTAAGTTGCTCTCGGCTTCGACATCTCCGACTATATCATAATCCAGGATTACCGGAACAGGACCAAAATAATTCAACAGGAAAGACATGATCCATCCCCTGGCCAGCCGGGCTTCAGCAACAAATTGTGTCTTCGCGGCCTCTGATAAATCAGATTTTTCAAGGTCACCAATAATTTTGGTCGCACGGGTTACAAACCTGACTTTTTCAAAATGGCTTTCCGCCTTGCTTTCATTTAACATATAATCAAAATTGCAGGTACTTTGCCCTTCCCAGAAACCACCCCATTGTGTAAATGCCGTAAAAATATCGGAAGGCATATCAAGCATCACAAGATGTCCGCGTTCGGGGCAGAAAAAACCATTCGTCCAGTCAGTCCCTGCTTCCTGGTACCCCCAGCTTCCCATGAAAGGTTTATAGAGTTCTATCATGTATAACTCATATTCCTGTTCATTGGAAGGGAAAGTTGTGGGCGACAGGGTGCCGTATAATTGCGGATCGAGGCCTTTTTCGCAACCATTAAGAAATAAAACGGATGCTGCTATAAATAGTATGATGAGTGTATTTTTCATATTTTATCATTTTTAGCGTTAGAAATTGGCATTTACCCCGATTGAAAATGTACTGGTCATCGGATATGGCGCTGCTGCACTTACCCTTGGTTTCGGGAAACTGATCTCAGGATCGCCACCCTTGTATTTTGTAATAATAAAAGGATTTTGTGCATCAAGGTATAACCTGAGATTTGGTATTACTTTTTTGAGTGCAGGATTATTAAAGGTATAGCCCAGGGTAATATTCCGGCAACGGACAAAGTCTTTTTTGTCAAGCCAGGTATCAACACCGGCGCTTAATCCCAGGGATGATTCATTATATGCAATCCCAGGTAATATACCATCCGGATTCTCTGTGCTCCATACATTCCTGATATCCTGTGATCCGTTTTGTGTTCCGTTGACAAAGGCCAGGGGATCAGCCCAGGCATAGCTGTTGTTCCAGTCCCATGCCCCGAACTGTCCGTAGAAGAAAATGCCCAGATCCCAGTTCTTTATTGTGAAATTATTGCCGAAACCAATGATAATTTTCGGGTCCATGCTATACATAACAACATCATCATTATTCAGGGAATCATTGCCATCCCTGTCAACAAATACCGGAGAACCGGGTTGCCGTGCATTCGAAGGCTGGTAATCGCTTGCCGTTTCGCCAATCTGCAGGATGCCGTCAGTTTCATAAACGTAGATCGCCCTGACAGGATCGGTTTCATTAATATAGGACTGTAGCCCTTCATAAGGAGGTCTTTCCACCCAGGTATGCTTGTAATGTGATAGATTCAGAATACTCCGCCATTCAACAATTCCTGACTTCACATTGATGGTATTTATTGCGATCTCATAGCCCTTCCTCACCTGATGGCCTGAATTCACAGGATAGGTCTGGATGGATGCCAGCGGCGCCGTTGGTGCATTGCTGTATATCAGGTTCGGGTTATCATCCTGGAACAGATCAACCGATCCTGATAACCTGCTGCCGAACAGGCTGAAATCGAGTCCGATGTTGGTCATCACCGTCTTTTCCCATTCCAGGTCAGGCTGATCAGTGGCAACCTGATAATAAGCCGGGTATATTGTTTGCCCGTCATCAAAAGTAACCTGTACCTGGCGAGTGCCGTTCTTATCGGATTCAAACCTTCCCATCGCCACTGTGCCCCAGGTTCTTCCGGTTGTTCCAATGCTGGCTCTCAGCTTCAAAAGGTTGATCATATCAACATTCATCAGGAAGGACTCGTTAGAGATTTTCCATCCAACAGAAGCTGAAGGAAAGGCAGCAAATTTGTTATCTGAAAAGAACTTATCATAGCCATCGTAACGTATAGATAACATAACCAGATATTTATCCAGAATATCAAAGTTACCCCTGGCAAAGTAAGATCTTTTCTTATCAACCGATTTACTTGAAAAAGCTGTTTTTGTCGGGGCCGCTTCAATACTGCTTGTGTTAATAGCGTCGAGCATATCAGAAGCTTCGATGCCATAACTGTAATAGTCATCCTGATACTGGCCAACGCCACCCATAAGGTCAAGATTCAGGAATTCCCCGATCTTCTTATTGAAACTCAGGATGGCTTCCATCGTCTGGTTCTGTCTTCTGTTTTCGAAGAGAGAACCTCTTGACTGGTAAATCTGGCCCCAGTATACCGTTGACGGAATATAAAAATCACGATTGGCATTTTCAAAGTTGTTACCATATAACAGTTTGCCTTTCAGCAGATTGGGAATAATGTCAATGTCCAGAGAGATGGTACTCAATATGCCGCTACTCACCGTATTGTCTTTAACATCTATAAGAGAAACAGGGTTTGCAATAATAGCAAACTGTGAATAAGAACCATCTTCATTCCTCACCGGAATGGTGGGATCGTAAGCTAATGCTGCCTGAAGCATACCATATCCCTGCGATCCTGAGCCCCCTGCCTGTTCACCTGCGCCTGAATTGGTGTAAAAATTACGGCTGGCATTGATGCTGGTATATAATTTGAGAAATTTTGCCAATTGGAAGGAAACATTTAGTCTGCCGTTGTAACGTGTAAGATCGGAATGTTCCAGGATACCATTCTGATGGTAATAATTTCCGGAGAAGAAATACGATACTTTTTCAGACCCGCCATTAATGGACAAGGAATGATTGTCAATGCTTCCGTTTCTGATGACCTCATCCAGCCAGTTGGTTCCGTCACCTGCTGCTGCAATGACACTGTCAGAATAAGGGATCGTTAACCCCATGGCAGGTGTCGCACCAAAAGGGTCCATTCTCCTGTCATACAGATATTTATCTTCATAAAGATGGTTGAAGTATGTCATATAATCAGCGGCATTTAAAGGTTCAATGTAGTTCATTGCCCTTACCACAGAGTGGCTGCCGTTATAGGTCACATTCATTTTTCCGGCTCTTCCCTTTTTCGTGGTGATAAGTATAACACCGTCTGCAGCTGCAACACCATAGATGGAAGCACTGGCATCTTTCAACACTTCAACCGATTCAATGTCATTGGGGTTAATATCGGCCAGGCCGCCCCGGTCCACACCCTGAAGTTCAATGGTCCCGTTGTCAGGTTCCAGACCGGAATTCGGGTAAACAATTCCGTCGATAACGATCAAAGGATTTGATCTGCCTCTGATTGACAGGTCAATTCTGCCGCCGGGTTCATTGCTTTCCTGAACAACACTCAGGCCGGCAGCCCTTCCGAAGAGGAGCTGGGAAATATTGTTGTTGGCAGCAGATGGCACGTCCTCCGGATCAACTTTTACGATGGAGGTCGTCAGATTTTGTTTCGATATGGTTCCGTAACCAATCACCACAACTTCCTGTAAGGCCTCTATATTCTCAACCAGGGCAAGTGATATGCTGGTTTGGTTTCTCACCTCAACCTCTTTCGTCAGATAACCGATAAAAGAGAAAACAAGCACTGAATTTGGTCCGGCCACCGTTATGGTGAAATTTCCATCTGTATCAGTGATGGTTCCATTTGTGGTTCCTTTTTCCACCACATTAACACCCGGCAATGCCTCATTTGTAACGGACGCAACCACTCTCCCTGATATCCTGATGCCCTGACCGGAAATCGTATTGGGGGTAATAACAATCAGGTTGTTCTCCAGCACGGTGAATTTCATCTCGGTCTCGTTCATCATCCTGTTCAGTACATCCTGCAGTTTTGTCTTTTCAACACTGAGGGTAATGGTTTTATCCCTGACAACTTCGTTAATGTACAGAAACCGCACATCACATTGCTGTTCTATCTCATGAAAAACCTGGGCTATTGGGGCATTTTTCAGATCGAGCGTAATTTCAGCTGTTTGTGAAAAGCTGTTAGCAAAGGTTTGAAGGGCTCCCAACACTATCAGCAAAAAGGTCAGTTTCATGGTGAGTAAAATTTTTTTACGGCATCTAAAAATGATACCTTTCGTAAAGGGTTTATTCATAAATTTGTACAGTTTAGAGTTAATAATTAATTAATTCTGATTACCGGGCTGATGAATGTTGCCGCATTTATCAGCCCTCTTTTTCAGGTTTTACAGGTTTTTTTGTCATAGGCTAAAGGTTAATTATTTGTTTTATCCAGAAAAGACACTTCAATCTTGTTTTTATTGATCGAATAATTGAACCCGGGCGTGGCGACTTTCAAAGCACGTAAGGCTTGTTCCACTGTCTCTTTTTCAAATATGCCCGTATAGTTCAGGTTGTCTGAAGGATTGTCAAGCAGGGTGATCTCCACATCATACCAGCGTTCTATTTTTATCAGCAATGATTCAAATGGCTCATTGATAAAAATGAGCTTATGATCCTTCCAGGAAATGACAGGCATAGCATCTACATTGCTTGATATTTTGGCAGTACGGATATTCATTATCTTTTCGGGTAATGTCTTTCCGTTATCAAGTGTAAAACGCTCTGCATATCTTTGAAAAATAACTTTCTGATTAGGTTTTAAGATAACTGTCTGCTTATGACCCTTTGATTCCGTGAGAGTTTGAATTTCCAGCATTCCTGAAAGCAAAGTGGCTTCAACTGTATTGTCCTCGCGATAGGATTTCAGGTTAAACGTTGTACCCAGGACCTTGAGCTGTATCTCGGAGGTGCGCACATAAAACGGATGAGATTTGTCAGCAACCACATCAAAATAGGCCTCTCCCTCCAGTTCAACCTTTCTGTTCTGATTAAAATTCAAGGCATATTTCAAAGTGGAACCACTGTTCAGCCATCCTTTGGAACCATCAGGAAGGTTGAAACTTACCCTCGATCCCATAGTGGAATGTATCTCTGCCCAGGCAATTTTTTCATAATTGGCACCTCCTGCATACTGGCGGTATGCCAAAATACCAAAGGCGAGAAGAAGAGGCAGCAGGATAACGGCTGCAACCCTGTAATACGATCTCAGAATTCTGAACAAAGTCCTGTTTTCAGTGATGTTTTTGTTCATGTTCATTCTGAAATGAATCTTATGCAGAACATTATCAAGATTTTTTTCAGGTATATCAGCCCTATCAATGAAACAATTCCACTGGTGTGACAGAAAGGATTTCAATGTACTTCGCCTGCTGTCATCATTAAAGACTTCCTGAATATAATCAGCATCATGCCCTTCTGATTTGCCGTTAAAATAACGCTCCAGTCTTTCCTTATCAACGTTGTTCATCCTGTTTGAGAGTTTATACAGGTTATATCCGCAAAACCAAAAAAACACCTATCCGGTCCCTGTTTTTTACATAGGATATAAGATAACAAATATCCGTGAGAAAACAGGGTTTCCCCGGGACTAATGAACAATGATCACTGAAACTTGATCCTTTACAAGATAAAAAGGTATACAAACAACAACCCGACAATACGTTCATCGGTCAGATTATGGCGAATGAATCTGAGTGCTTCCGTAAGCTGGTTTTCAACCGTTTTTTTACTGATGTTCAGATCAGCTGCAATTTCTTTTACCGAAAGTCCTTCAAAACGGCTTTTGGTAAATATCTCCTTACGGCGCAGGGGTAACTTTGACACCAGATCATCCAGCCTGCTTTTTAATGAATTGAAATCAACCTTTTCTATTGTGTCCAGGTTGAAGTCATCCATAACCTGCGATTTTAAATAAGTGTTTACCAGTGAACGGTTCCGGAAATGTTTACGAATAATATTGAAGGCAATGGTGAAGATATATGATCGGAATGAGAGTTCTTCTTTTAATGCTGTACGTTTCTCCCAGACTTTTGTGAATACTTCCTGGACAAGTTCTTCACATTCAGGCTCTGAACGAAGGTAACCAAATGAAAAGTAATACAAGCGCCGGCCATAATAGCCGAACAACTCATTAAAAGCCAGCATATCACCTCTTTTAAGGCTTCTGACCAATTGGTTTTCTATATGATGCGGAAGATGTTCCAATATTCAGATTTGCATCTGCCTGTTATTTCAAAAGTAAATTTAGAAAAATATCTGTTTTAATCAGTCCTTTAAAAATGTGCATTACTACCCCACAGGAATGTTATGCTGATTTAATTCCCCTCAGGTTTAACAGTCTCATAAAACGGACTTACTGGCCAGGTCCACTCTTCAAAAGAATCAGGCTGTGATGGGTTATAAAGCGGTGTAACTATCAGGTATGCGGCAAGATCGGGAACTGATGCCTTAATGCCTTCCACAACACATTTTGCCAGTTGATAGGCCCCGTATGCACTATGATGGGAATTATCCATGAGTTCAGTATCCTGACCCGGAAACGAAGCTGCCAGATAATGTACAAACAATTTTTTTGAACCTTCCACACCAAGCGCTTCATAAAGAACAGCGCTCATTTTGTTAAGGTCAATAAGAGGCACGTTTTCTTCCTGCGCAACCTGTCGCATAGCTTCGGGATAATCGCCGTGCGTATTAATTATTTTTCCATTTTCATTAAAATTCCTGCGGTGCATAGGTGTTATCAATACAGGAAATGCGTTTTTCATCCGGGTCATACAGATATATTTCTTCAGCATTTCCTTATATCCCGTGAATGCTTCAACATAGGCTGAGCTGGCCGGTTTCTGGTCATTATGACCGAATTCTATAAACAGATAATCACCCGGACGAATATGCCTCATAACTTTCATCAATCTTCTTTCAGCAACAAAACTTTTCAGCGCCTCTCCCGACTCGGCATAATTAGCCACCACCACTTCTGAATTAAAAAATGCGGTTATCATCTGTCCCCATGCCGCCCAGGGTTCTTTTGCCTGATCGGTCACTGTTGAATTTCCGGCCAGAAATAATGTTTTTACAGTGTCTGTTTTCTTTATAACAACAGCATTAACGCATGGCCTTGTGTTATTGAATTCCAGCGTCAGCTTATTGTCCCAGTTCACATAATCGTATTCCCTCGTTTTTAACCTGATGCTGAGGGTATCGTTAATACGGGGTGTACGGACACTGACCATTATTTCACTGGTTTTATATTCACCCCTTAAAGTCTTTATATCCTCAAGCATCAACCTTCTCGATTCAGCTTTGACGGTCGTATGGGTTTCACCTTTTTTGTCGCCACTGGTAATAGTGATTTCATAATTACCTTCCGGCAGGTCAACAACAAAATAAAAGGGCCTGTTGCTTGTGCAAAAATCACGGTGTAACGCGTCTCTTCCTCCACGGTCAACGTCTGTTAAAGGTATCCCGGAAACAAATCCATATCCTCTTTCGGGATTATAGATCATGTTACCGGTAACTCTTTTGTATCCGTGTTGTACTCTACCCGGGCCCATATCAAACTGGAGGCAGAATACCGGTTCTTTGCCACAGATTATCTGACCGTTTAGCCTTGTATTTATAGCTGATACGGCAAATGTCATGCATAAAAATAAGATCATTAATTTCATCATAATGACAATACAGATCACTTATCATAAAACATCAATGCGCTATCGTTGATTTCAATCTTGTGATGCCTGATTAAATTAATCACCTCAGCACCGGCGAGCAGGACCGGCCCGTAACCATGGGCGGCAAATACATTCACAGGCCGGTGAGCATAAAAAGCCGGGTCAAAAGCCATGCCGGTACCGACGCAGGTGCCTTCCACCTGTCCTTTTTTATTCACTTTGGTTGATACAGCATTCCAGGCCAGCAGCACCATAGGACCATATGCCCGTGCATCGACATATCCACAGTTTATAGCCCGAGCAATGGAATAAGTGAAAATAGCCGTGGCTGAAGTTTCCAGGTAGGAATCATGACGGTCCAGCAACTGATGCCAGAATCCCCGATCTGACTGGCAGGCTGCAAGACCCCTGATATGGGCTTTCAATAATTCAAGAACCTCAGTATATCCGGGATGATTCTCCGGCAATACATCAAGCAATTCAATCATGGCCATGATGGCCCATCCGTTCGCCCTGGCCCAGTGAAACTGTGGATGAGGATCCATATCATTCACCCATCCGTGCATAAACAGTCCATTTTCAGCATTGAACATCCGTTTTGAAAACTGCAGGACCTGTTTCACGGCGTCGTTAAAATATTGCCGTTCACCGGTGAGTTTCGCCATCTGGGCGAGAGCCGGTACGCTCATGAACAGATCATCGAGCCAAATGGTATTGGGAAGCGGTCTGTTCCGGGCAAGAGTGCCATCGGCAAGCCTGAATTCCTTTTTGCTTATAAAATGTATATAATTGTCGGTGATGAACCCAAAATTGCCTTCAAAACCCATGCGCTTTGTTTTGATCAGAGCAGCGCACATAGATCCCGCATCATCGAGTGCACGAGGCTCCAGCACTGACCTGACAGGTGTTTTATCAGCAGGGATTTCTCCAGTCTTCTCATGATATGAAGCAACAACATCAGCAATGAACCTGAGTCTTTTAACAGTATAATCCGTAAAACGTATATCCCCTGTAACCTCTCCCGCCAAAAGCATACCGGCATAGGTCACACCCCACTCATAGCTGATAAGCCTGAAATCACCCCTGGCAAATTCTGTTTTGTCATCAACAACTAAAAGGTCTGTAATCTCTTTGCCTGTTACCCCGCTGATCAACTTCACGGGCGTTGCATCGTTCAGATAATCGTATATCCTATCCAGCACATCTTTTATCTGTTCAACTTCCGGCAAACCGTACGGTACGGGATAATCAGGCTGTAAAGCATGCAGAGGTGTATTGGAATCATTTATGACCGATGTCTGAACCTGTGCAGTTAATGAGACATTTAAGATCAGTAATAACAATCCTGTTATTAAAAACCAACAATTCTGCCTCACAGCATATTGGCACCACCTTTCCGAAACCAGCCTTCTACAAAATGTCACAATCTGTTTTTCCATTATTACCGGATTGAATTAATAAGATTAAGAACACTAAAAATAGAAAAAACGATACTAAGGTCAAAATCTGACCCGTCGGAACAGATATTGTATTTTTATTTTGGAATAAAGATCAGGTGACGTATTTTCGTTTTCTTAAATCAAAATGCAACATGCCCTGGGTAAACTTTCATTCACACTGCCATTATTGTGACGGGAAAGCCGCACCGGAGGCCTACCTGGTCAAAGCAATCGAAAAGGGCTTTCCTGCATATGGATACTCATCACATGCACCGCTTCCTTTTTCCACAAAATGGAACATGAAGCAGGAGCAGCTGCCCGCCTACCTTGAAGAGATCAAACTTCTGAAAGAAAAGTACAAAGAAAAAATACAGGTATACACCGGCCTTGAAGTCGATTATTTAGGAAGATCATGGGGTTTTCATAATCCGTTTTTTAAAAATATCAAACTGGATTATACGGTTGGATCGATACATTTTGTTGATCATTTTCCTGATGGCAGACCGTGGACAATTGACGGTGCATCGGAAGAATTCTTCAGGGGCTTTGAACTGATCTTTAATAACAATGTGCAAAAACTTGTCAGACGTTATTATGAACTGGTAAAAGAAATGATCATTATGGATCATCCTTCCATCATCGGTCACCTCGATAAAATCAAAATGCACAACCGCCTTAAACCCTTTCTCGATGACCAGGAAGGCTGGTACATGGACATCCTGGAAGAAACACTCGATCTTATCGCAGATAATAAATGCATCGTCGAAGTCAATACACGAGGTGTATATCGTTATGGTCAGACTGATTTATATCCCGGAAAATGGATACTGGGAAGGATCCGGCAGAAAAAAATACCGGTCATGATCAATTCTGACGCTCACCTCCCCGATGAAATAAATGCAAAGCATGCATATGCTGCCGCCATCTTAAAAAGTATCGGATTTGACTCACTGAAGATATTGAAGGACAACCGGTGGACCGAGTGTCCTTTCACAGAATCGGGTATTATCTGGGATTAATAATTGGTCTCACTGATGATCTGCCCTGTCTCATTATAGCTGATCCATTTTCCTGTTCTGCTGTTCATGTTGAACTGTCCCTTTTCCTTCATCAGACCATTACCGTACCACGAGGAATATGGGCCTGAAAGGCTGTCATTGTTATAATTTGCTTCAATGACCTTATTCCCTTTCTGATCCCAGTATTCCCACTTACCCATGCAATAACCGTTCCTGTAATGACCTTTCCAACGAAGTTTCCCACTGCTGTAATAGGCTACAGCTTCACCATCAAGGATACCGTTTTTAAACTGAAATTTTTCCTTGATCAGGTTGGTATCGCTGAAAACAACCTTGCAGGTGCCGGTAAACGGATTAATATCGTTACTGCTGTAAAACAGATCGTGTCTGATATCACTCTCTGTTATCGTTACCTCTTTATTGCAGGATACCAGTACAAATAACGCTATGACAATATATCCTTTCATTATTTCCAACGTTAGTAGTTTGTATTCAGGTAATATTACGAAGCAACGTCAGGCATGTTATTTTATGTTGATGAACATACCTTTATTGAAAATGAAAGAAAGATATTTCCGGATAAATGCACCGCAGAGAAATAAGAGAAAAGAACAAAGATAACAGACAAATACTGCCGCTGGTAATGAATATATTGTCGTTTTGGGTGAATGTCCCGGGAGTCTGTCAACGGTACAGGTAAATAAAACCGGTTTTGCGATAACGGTTATTCGGATCCCCGCTAAGGGCATCAAGCACATAAAAATAAACACCCTGACTGAGTTCCAGGCCCCATGATGTCTTTCCATCCCAGATGATCCTGGGCCCTTCAGCTTTGTATACCAGCGTGCCCGTGCGTGCAAAAATCTTAATTGACAATGGAATATCCCCAATGCTGCTGATTTCAAAGAAATCATTCACATCGTCGCCATTCGGTGTAAAGACATTCTGCACATATAACTCCTCAAAGATATAAATGATCACTTCACCCGAACTGGTGCATCCGAAATTATCACTAACTGTTAACCTTACCAGGTAAGATGTATCAGCAGCCGGGAATTTTACGACTTCCCGCCTGCCATTACGTGTGCCAACATCACTGATGTCCCAGAGATAAGTGTACGTTGCAGCATCATCGGTGACACCTGTATGTTCCAGCACGTAGGTATCGAAAGTTACAGTGTCGGTATAACTGAATTCCGCAGGCGATAACAACTGTACGTGGATAAGATCCTGCTCAACAACACCGTGAACAACATCGCCGTTAATGACAACCCCAACATCGTAATAACCCGGATTGTCATAGACAACAGTGTCGGGATCAACTGAATTACTGGTTGTACCATTGCCGAAATCCCAGTTTATGGCACCAATGGTATCTGTGTCAACGTTGCCCAGTGAAAACTTAACCCTGGCCTCACCACAGGCAAATGTATCGCTGGCAATGATATCCGGCAATCCGGGCGGTATGGTCAAAACAATTGCCTGTTCTGTGCTGTCATTACAACCTGCGGGCGTAGAGACAGATAATTTTACATTGTACGTACCCGGGCCCGGATACGTATGAACAACATTGCGCTCATCACTGAAGGAACCATCACCAAAATCCCAGCTGTAAATTCCGGCATTGACGTAAGGCTGGTCTTTATGCCTGAATGATACGGCATAAAAACCGAGCTCTGTTGTGTCATTGTATGTGAAATCAGCGGTTATGGTAGGATAAACAGTAATATAATTAGATTTGATGATAGGATCATTTTCGAGCATGTTGGTAGCGTCTCTGCCAAAGAACAATATAATGGTATAAGGACCTGGAACATTATAAAATACAGAATCAGGGTCTGCTATATAACTGCTTTCACCATTTCCAAAATCCCATGCAAAACTGTTAATGGTATCGACGCCGGAATTATTATTAAAAGTGAACTTTACCATAAATGAATCACATCCCTCAGTTATATTAGCGGTAAAATCATAAACCCCGCTCTGAGCCATACCGGCGAAGGGGCATAAAAGAGCCAGGGTGATAATTGTTATGTGCTTTTTAAATTGCATCCGGTTTCTATATATTCTTAGTAAGCGACTTGACAAATTTAAAGTTATTAAAAAATTCCTTTGCAAAAACTCTTATGACAATATAAGCTGGAATAGCGGCTATCATACCCAAAATACCACCCAGACCACCAGCCATTAGTAAAACAATGAAGATCTCCAGCGGATGGGCATTAACACTGCTTGAGTATATAAATGGCTGAAAAAACCAGTTGTCTATTGCCTGGACAATAATACAGACCACCAAAACCCATATCAGTAAAGGCAGTAATTCCGATGTAAAGGGCAGTTGCATATGGGTGACAAAACCTATCAATACAGCCAGGCTGCTTCCGATAATAGGCCCGATATATGGAATAATATTAAATACGCCTGCCAGAAATCCCATTAACAATGCATCACTGAATGAAATGCCAACAATTAAAAATCCGATAAAACTGAATAAAATGACACCTGTTAATTCCAGCACAAGACCACCAAAATAACGTACCAGCAATTTCTTTGTGGATGTCATAATATTGTTTGCTTCATCAGCCAGATGATCGGGAATAACTGCCAATAGTCCTTTGGCGAAAAGTGATTCATCTTTCAGAAAGAAAAAAGTGATAAATATGGTACTGAAAATAGCCACGGCAACGTTACCCACTGCCCCTGCAACCGAGCTGAAGAAACCGGCAACAGAGTCAATGTTGATCTTTGAAGCAATTTTCATGGCAATTTCCTCTACTGAAAAACCACTCTCAGGAAAAACTTTGAAACGGCTTAAAAACTCTTCCACCCTTCCCAGTGGTTCCTGCAAACTGGCAGCAAGACGCTGAATGTTAAGATTAGAAAGTTCATTAGCCTTGTTTACAATAAGGGGTATAAAAATGCTGAAAAACATGAGAATAACACCAATAAGGATAATGAGCGTAATAACGGAACGGACGGCCGGAGGTAACCTGAATTTGCGTATTCTCATTTTGCCAAGCAGGTCAAAAACCGGTCGGCCGAGCAAAGCCAAAACCAGAGATAAAAGGATATAGATTACAATATTTTTAAAATACCACAGGATATAACCTAACAAAACAAGGCCTAGTGCAGTGAAGATATACCGCGCGGTTTTGCTCATCATCAATGAAATAAGGCCTAAAAATAGTAAAAAAAGCCCCCCGGTTATTGTTAATAACTGAAAAGAAATTAACATCTGTAGATAACTTTATCAGATTCATTCATGAGCATTATGGCTTCTTTGCTATTTTTGCGACGTCGAATTTATTGAAATCAAAACAGATGAAACCATACCTGGAATTGTTACAGCATGCACTGGAAAACGGCTCTGAAAAAAAGGACAGAACCGGAACCGGCACGATCAGTATTTTCGGACACCAGATGAGGTTTAATCTTGCGGAGGGTTTTCCGTTAATGACAACAAAAAAGCTTCACCTCAAATCCATTATATATGAGCTCCTCTGGTTTCTGAAAGGAGAAACAAATACAAAATTCCTTACTGATAACGGTGTAACCATCTGGAATGAATGGGCTGATGCCCATGGTGATCTTGGTCACATTTATGGTTTTCAGTGGAGGTCATGGCCTTCCTATTCAGGAAAATCCATTGATCAGATAGAAAAAGTCATTCAGTCAATCAGGCATAATCCCGATTCCCGGCGCCATATCGTAAGTGCATGGAATGTTGCCGATCTTGAGAATATGGCGCTTCCGCCGTGCCATGTTTTGTTTCAGTTTTACGTTGCTGATGGTAAATTATCACTGCAATTGTATCAGCGAAGTGCCGACATTTTTCTGGGCGTGCCTTTTAATATTGCTTCCTATTCCCTTTTACTCATGATGGTAGCCCAGGTTACAGGCCTCGAAGCAGGTGAATTCATCCATACACTCGGTGATGCCCATATTTACAGGAACCATATTGAACAAGTGCGCCTGCAACTGTCGCGTGAACCGCGTTCACTGCCTTTCATGAAACTTAATCCCGGTATCAGATCAATCTTTGGTTTCACCTATCAGGATTTCAGCCTTGAGAACTATGATCCTCACCCCCACATTAAAGGGGAAATATCCGTTTAATAGTGTTGCCCATGATTAAACCCATTTCAATTATTGTCGCTGTTGCTGAAAACAATGCCATAGGAAAAGATAACAGGTTACTGTGGCATGTATCAGCAGATTTGAAGCGCTTTAAACGCTTAACTTCTGGCCACACCATAGTTATGGGGAAAAATACCTATTTTTCTCTGCCCGTAAAACCCCTTGCAAATCGCAGGAATATCATCATCACTGACAATATTAACGACTCTTTCGCAGGATGTGAAATGGCTTATTCTATTGACGAAGCTTTGCAACTATGCGATGCTGAAAAAGAAAACTTTGTGATCGGCGGAGCTTCCATCTACCGGCAATTCCTGCCTTTTACACAAAAACTGTATATTACATCAGTCCATAAATCATATGATGCCGACACTTTTTTCCCCGAGATTTCTTCTGAACAATGGGAAATTACAGAAAAAGAGAATGTTATAAAAGACACTCAAAATGATTTTTCCTATTCCTTTATAACCTATCGAAGAAAAAATTATCTTTAATGGTTTAACATTAACTCAATATCATATGAAAAGAAATTTCTTCGTCTTATTCCTTCTGGCGCTATCTGCCAGCTTTCTTTACGGACAGGCTGATAATCTGGTCGGAATCTATCTGACAGCTGAGAAAACTTCTCAGGTCAGAGTATTCAAGGCTACCAATGACAAATATTATGGCAAAGTTGAATGGCTCAAAGAAGAACCCGACAAACTGGATGTTAACAATCCCGATGAAAAGCTCAGGAATAAAAAAGTATGGGGTCTTATCATTCTGAAAGACTTCTCTTATAACGAATCTAAAAACCGATGGGAAGGCGGTACAATTTATGATCCGGATAACGGGAAAACCTATGATGCTTTTATATGGTTTGACGAAGACAACAAAACCCTGCACCTTAAAGGATATGTGTTGGGTATGAAATTCGTGGGAAGAGAAACCATATGGATCAGGGAGGCTGAGCTAAGACAATAAGCAGCCGTAGCCTGAAAACGGGAGCCACCGGAAAATGAAAGACCTTATCACTGCCGGGAAAGTAATATGTTGGTTATGCTGCCCTTATCCCTCATACCTGCCCGATATAACCTTCCAGTCAAGTATATCCCAGAAGGCCTGCAGATAATCAGGCCTATTATTCTGATAATCGAGATAATACGCATGCTCCCAGACATCGCAGGTTAAAAGCGGCAATAAACCATTTCGCAAAGGATTGCCGGCATTGGATTCCTGGACGATATCAAGGGTAAGATCTTCCTTTTTCACCATCCAGACCCAGCCTGATCCAAAAAGTGTAATGGCCGATTTTGAGAATTCTTCCTTAAAAGAATCAAAAGACCCATACTGTTTGCTTATAGCTTCGGCAAGCCTCCCCGCAGGTTCATGCAAACCCCCGGGTGAAAAGCTTAGAAAATAAAAGGTATGATTCCATACCTGAGCACCGTTGTTGAAAATGCCGCCATCAGCTTCACGGACAATCTGCTCAAGAGTTGCATTTTCAAACTTTGTTCCCGGTATCAGTTTGTTCAGGTTGTTGATATAGCCCTGGTGATGTTTACCATAATGAAATTCAAGCGTCTGCTTCGAAATATGAGGGTGGAGCGCATCAAGGGCATACGGCAGTTTCGGCAATTCAAATGGCATAGTTGTTATTGTTTTTAATTATCCTACAAGATACAGAAATTTTCGAAAAATAACAAAAGCCATTTAGAGTAAAATAGTCGACGGTCTAAAGTCCACAGAAAATTTCTAAATAATCTCTGGTCAACAGTCAACTGTTCACAGAAGATTTGCAACCCTGCCTTCCGGCAGACCCTCAAATCTTTAAACCTACCTGACGGCAGGCAGGCCCTCAAACTTTCGTCCAACCTCATCCCAGTTGATGACATTCCAGAAAGCTGCCACATAGTCATTCCTGCGGTTCTGGTATTTCAGATAATAAGCATGCTCCCATACGTCAAGGCCAAGAATGGGTGTTCCTTTCACATCGGCGATATCCATTAAAGGATTATCCTGATTGGGTGTTGAAACAACTTTCAGCTCCTGCCCGCTTTTTATCAGCCAGGCCCAGCCAGAGCCAAAACGTGTCATCGCAGCGGAAGAAAAGGTTTCCTTAAATTTTTCAAAAGATCCGAAATACCGGTTAACAGCTGCGGCAAGGTCACCTGAAGGCTGACCACCACCGGTAGGCGACATGATCTCCCAGAACAGATTGTGATTGTAAAAACCACCCCCGTTATTTCTCACGGCCACAGGCAATTTTGATACTGAAGTCAGAATTTCTTCTATTTTTTTGTTTTCCCACTCTCCTCCTGCCAAAGCATTGTTAAGGTTGGTGGTGTAAGCGGCGTGATGCTTTGTATGATGGATTTCCATTGTAAGGGCATCAACATGAGGTTCCAGCGCTCCATAATCATACGCCAATTTTGGTAATTCAAATGCCATATCTTTTCTTTTAAAGTTTATTAATTGAATTCATTATTTAGAATTATTCTAAATTATAGGTAAAACATTAATTATTCCTGTTTGTTCAAAAATTGATTTACTTTGTTACCTGTTCAGTCAGAGCTAAGAACATGAAGTACATCTATTCAGCCGGTTTGCACATTTATTACCTCGGTATCCTGGCAGCATCTTTATTCAATCAGAAGGCGCGCTTATGGATTCTCGGCAGGAAAAATGTTTTCCGTCAGATCAGGGAATCGGTTAAAAATGAACCGCTGATATGGATCCATGCAGCATCTCTGGGGGAGTTCGAACAAGGCCGGCCAGTCATTGAGGAAATTAAGCATCGTTATAAAAAATATAAAATACTGCTCACCTTTTTTTCTCCATCAGGTTACGAAATTCGCAGGCAGTATAATGGTGCTGACTATGTTTTTTATCTTCCACTTGACACAAGATACAATGCCCGTCGTTTCATCGGTCTGATAAACCCGGCCATGGCAATATTCATTAAATATGAATTCTGGTATCATTACATTCATCAACTTTATAAGAGTCATATCCCCGTTTATCTTATTTCGGGTATTTTCAGACCTGATCAGATCTTTTTCAGATTTTACGGCTGCTGGTTTCGCAAAATGCTTTTTTATTTCAGTCATCTGTTTGTGCAGACAGAAGAATCCAGACTTTTATTAAAAGATATTAAAATTAACAACGTGACCCTGGCAGGAGATACACGGTTTGACCGTGTACTGCAAATCGCATCGGGGACCAGAAATATTCGGGTTGCTCAGGTTTTTAAAGGGGATAGTCCTTGTGTGGTTGCCGGCAGCACATGGCCTCCTGATGAAAATTTTCTGCTTGAGTTTATTCATGCTTATAACGGACAGGCTAAGTTCATCATAGCGCCTCACGAAGTGCATGATGATCATATCCGGAAAATCATCCGGCAGCTTAAGAAACCTCATATAAGGTTTTCCTCGGCTCATGAAGATAATATTGCTGATAAACAGGTGCTCATCATTGACAACATTGGCATGCTTTCATCCTTATATCGTTATGGCGATATAGCTTATATCGGCGGCGGATTCGGCAATGGTATTCACAACATTCTCGAAGCTGCGACTTTTGGACTCCCCATAATATTTGGCCCCAACTATTCAAAATTCAATGAGGCGGTTGAACTGATCCGGCTGGGTGGAGCCTTGAGCTTCAACACTATGGAAGAACTGAACATAAACCTGAAACAATGGCTGGATTTCAGAGAAGCAAGATTAAAAGCCGGCAGTATTTCAAAAAATTTCGTTCACAAAAAAGCCGGTGCAACAGAGACTATTATCAACCGGATATTTTCAGAGCAGAAATAAGATAAGTCCATGATTTCAGTTTGCCTCCAGCAGGCAGAATCGTTATACTCCTGAAATCTGATTCTCACGAATAAAATGCCTGAATCTCCGGAAAAAGCTGAAATTACAGTTATTCCTCACAGGCATTGCAACAAAAAGTGTTATGGCCTTTCTGACAAGGCAAACAGAAAAGAGTTAAATCGCGGATAAACAGCATTATCGCCGCATACAGGAAAAACACACACATTTCTTTCTGTTAATGATGAAAAAGTGACCGTTTATTCTTATATTTAACTTAAGTTGGAATTTATTGAAATTATAACCGGCAACCTGCATTATTTTATTATTTTTTTATTGTAAAACACGATTATCATATTTAGTATACTAACCAATAATTATATTAAAATGGGATTATTAGACAGTCTTTTAAGTATGGCTTCAGCTGCGCCTAAGGCTACAAAAACCAACCAGAATGCAGTCACAAGTATTATGGACGTTTTGATGAACAACCAACAGGGCGGCGGCCTTGATAACATTGTGGATAAGCTTACAAAAGCAGGGCTTGGGAATGCCGTAGGATCATGGATCAGCACAGGGAAAAACAAATCTGTTAAATCAAGTAAGCTCAGTAATGCGCTTGGCAGTGATATAGTCTCACAAATTGCCGGGAAACTTGGTGTGTCAAATTCTTCAGCTTCAGGATTGCTGGCAAAATTTCTGCCCCTGATCATTGACAAGCTGACCCCGGATGGAAAAACCTCCTCTGCAAGCCAGATAGGCGTTCAGGATATTCTGGGCAAGATCCTTAAACAATAAAAGGTCTTCTTAAAAGGCACCTTTTGAGAAAAATTTATCCTTAAACACCTTAAGCCGGGTTAATCAACGCCCGGCTTTACTATTTTGAAGTCAGCCAACAGATTGATCTGTCCTCTGTAAATGAATTGTATTGTCTGAAAACGAATAATTTCTTGTTTTGATTGATTAAAACTTTTAGCTGTAAATCATGACATGACCTTCAGTCTTTGTTCTTTCTTCTGATGTCTTTTATCTTGCTTCTTGGCTCCTGGTCTTTATTCTTGGCTCTATATTGATTTCCGATTTCCGAAGTTATAACACCCACACTACCCGTCACTCCTACCTGTCTTTTTTCTTTTATCTTTTATCTTTGATCTCACCTGCCTAACATCTTTACAGCCTTGGCCAGATCTTCCGGTGTATCAATACCAAAACTTTCATAATCGGTAAGTTTGACCAGTATGCGATAACCATTTTCAATCCAGCGGAGTTGTTCAAGTGATTCAGCTTTTTCAAGGGGTGTTGTCTCAAGTTTTACTATGTCTGACAGAATCTCCCTGCGAAAGGCATATAATCCGATATGCAGCAGGAAACTGTGATGATTATGCCATTCATCCTGTTGAGTTTCTCTCAGGTAGGGTATGGCAGACCGGCTGAAGTATATAGCTTCATTGTTTTTGTTCAGAACCACTTTTGGTTTATGCGGATCGAAAATCTCTTCAATATTATGCGCCGGCCTGGCCAGAGTTGCAATCTGTATTCTGTGATCCGAAAAACATGATTCAATAAGTGTCAGCTGAGCCGGTTGAATAAAGGGTTCATCTCCCTGAATGTTAACAATGATATCGAATACTGATGAATACAGTTTTTCAGCATGGCCCAGCGCTTCTGCACACCGTTCGGTACCACTTTTATGGGCTGCCGATGTCATAACAGCCTGTCCTCCAAAATTAATGACCGCAGATGAAATGCGCTCATCATCAGTAGCCACGACAACATGATGAAAAACCTTGCATGCCTGTTCATACACCCTTTGAATCATCGGCTTTCCTCCCATATCAGCCAGCGGTTTTCCGGGGAACCTGGAAGAAGCAAAACGTGCCGGTATTATAGCAATACTTTTCATACGCATAAGCCGTTTAAATAACAGGATCTGCAAATATGCAGACTTTGGCAAAAACCTGTTAAAACACGACCAAATGTAATGAATAATTAGCGTTCAATAAAACATGAAAAAATGGCAGTAACATTTTCCTCAAAAACGATTAT
This sequence comes from Bacteroidales bacterium, assembly GCA_016934055.1. GTDB lineage: Bacteria > Bacteroidota > Bacteroidia > Bacteroidales > UBA10428 > UBA5072. The sequence goes on from JAFGTR010000028.1 coordinate 57,425, forward strand.
TATTGTAATTTTGTCAGACGGAAATATCCATAAGCCATGTTTTTGGAGAAAAATAAATGGAAAATATTGAATTACAGAAAATAAAACAGCGTTTTAGCATCATTGGCAACGCTCCCGGTTTAAACCGTGCTATTGACATTGCCCTGCAGGTAGCCCCTACCGATCTTTCAGTTTTGATTACCGGAGAAAGCGGTGTTGGGAAAGAAGTTTTTCCCAAGATTATTCATCAGTTCAGTTCCCGCAAACATGGGACTTATATTGCTGTGAATTGCGGCGCTATACCTGAAGGAACAATTGATTCAGAATTATTTGGTCATGAAAAAGGCTCTTTTACCGGTGCTTATGAGAGCCGGAAAGGTTATTTTGAAGTAGCTAACGGCGGAACCATATTTCTTGATGAGATTGCAGAGCTTCCCCTGTCCACACAGGTAAGATTATTAAGGGTTCTTGAAACGGGTGAGTTTTTGAAAGTCGGATCATCTAAAGTGGTTAAAACCAATGTCAGGGTTATTGCAGCGACCAATGTTGACATTCAGCATGCTATTCAGGAAGAGCGTTTTCGGGAAGATCTTTTTTACAGGCTCAACACAGTGCCCATTGAAATACCACCTTTGCGGGACAGAAAAGAGGACATTATGCTGTTATTCCGCAAATTTGCTATAGATTTTGCCGAAAAAAACCGGATGCCGGCCATCACCCTTTCAGATGACGCCATGAGAATCCTTTCAAACTATCGCTGGCCCGGCCATATACGTCAGCTGAAAAATATCACCGAACAGATATCGATCATTGAATCAAAAAGGGAAATCACCGCTGAAATATTACAGCAATATCTTCCCGATTATTATGAATCAAAATTGCCCGCATTATATGATGCAATCGATCAGAAGACATTTGCCACAGAAAGGGAGATCCTGTATAAGATACTTTTTGATATGAAAAATGATGTCAATGACCTGAAAAAACTTGTTTTTGAGATTATGCAACACGGTCCGGCCGCTGCTGAAGTACACGAAGGCCATGCCAGTGTTATACAGAAACTTTATGAAGATGTGGATGCGGTCATGACCGATGAAAAGGCCGCGCGTAAGTTTGAAATAATAAAACCTCAATCTGATAATATCCAGGACACCCAGGAGGTCTTTGAAGAATCATTGTCTCTGGCAGACAAAGAAATGGAGCTTATTATCAAAGCACTGGAAAAACATCACGGCAAACGAAAAAATGCGGCCAATGAGCTGGGTATCTCAGAACGGACATTGTACAGAAAAATTAAAGAATACAATATTGAAGATTAAAATGTTATGAAAAGAACCTTGACATGGACAATCATTTTGTGGGTCTCATGGTTGACTCAGGGTTGTTTTACCTTTTCACTGACCACAAAGGATGCCTCAATACCAATTGAAGCGGAGACTGTTTCTGTACAATACTTTCAGAATATGGCCAGGATCGTTGAACCTGCTCTCAGCCAACAGTTAACGGATGATCTGAAAGATTATATACAGGAAAATACCAGACTGAAGCTGATCAATGGGGCAGGCGACCTTGATTTCGAAGGAACCATAACCGGTTATGATATAAAACCGGTATCCATAACATCTGATGAACAGGCAGCACAAAACCGTTTTACGATAACAGTTAAAGTGAAGTATACATGCTCCGTAAAAGAGGACATGGATTATGATGCCAGTTTCTCAAGATATGAAGATTTTGATTCTTCACAGGATTTTGAGACTGTAAAAAATGATATGACCGAAAGGATAATGAAGTTGCTTATAGAAGATATCTATAATAAAGCATTTGTTAACTGGTGATACAGGTATGCTGAGTAATGACATATTGATAAAATACATTGACAATCCGGAATTGCTGAATTCACAGTCATTAAAGGAAATTCAGCTTCTGACAGACCAATATCCTTTCTTTCAGACTGCCCGTTTACTGGAAGTCAAAAATCATCATGCTGCCGGTTCTTCCGGTTTTCAGTCGAAACTCCATTTTGGGGCAGCCTATGTTGCTGATCGCAAAATCCTGTATGAACTTATTTATCCTCTTGAAACAAAAACCATAAGGTCCGAAGAGAAAGAGAAAGATGAAACCGTGACCGGAAAAGTTGAAAAAGAAATAAAACCCACCCTGAAAGAGAACATTGCCGACATCATGGCAACCCAATTGCAAATAATCGATTCGCTCGATCCTGAGGCTGCTGAACTGATCCCTATGATTTCCCTTGATATTGAAAAGGAATACGGCGGATTGGAAACAGAAGAAAATATCATGAGCCATGAAAATACCGGTGATGAGATTATATGGCTTGAAGGGGCTGAAACTGATCACCTGGTTTCAGTTAATCAGGATGAACCCTCGGTTTTGTCGGTTGATAAACACGAAGCCCTGATTGACCTGGAGGAAGAAGATACAGTTGAACAGGTTTCCGCAGATATTGATCTGAAAACTGAACAGCCGGCGGAAAATGAAATGCATCAGGAAGCCGGACCTGATGTTCCGGATATACAGCAGGAAACTGAAATTCCGGACAAAGATGAAACTCCCAGTAAAAGTACATTAATTGACCGCTTTATTGAGACAAATCCTCGTATTGCACCACCGGTTGGACCTGTCCCGGAAATTGATGTATCAGCGGAAAGTGTTAAGGAAGATGAAGGATTTCTTACTGATACACTGGCAAAAATTTATGTTAAACAGGGGTATTATTCAAAAGCTATTTTTGCTTATGAAAAATTGATGTTGAAATATCCGGAAAAAAGTACTTACTTTGCAGCCCAAATTGAAGAGATTAAAAAAATAATGGAATAGTTCACTGTGAACCGTGAACATCAAATCATCAAATCATTAAATCATCAAATCATTAAATCAATAAATAAACTATGTACGGATTAATTATAGGAATTGTCTTGTTTCTTTCCATTCTTCTGATCCTTGTTATCCTGGTTCAGAATCCCAAAGGAGGAGGTCTGGCATCCGGATTTTCATCTTCCAATCAAATTATGGGCGTTAAGCGAACAGCTGATTTTATTGAAAAAGCCACATGGGGTTTTGCCTCCGCTATTGTAGCGTTGAGCATAATTGCCACAATGTTTATTAACCGGAATAAAGAAACCGGAATCCAGACCAAGATCCAAAATATTGAAAATGCTATTCCCGCTGATCAGATGCCAACTTATCCCACCAATATACCCGGGGAAGAATAAGACTGTTATATCAAAAGGATAATGAAGAAATATAAAAAAGTGTCAGTATGTCATAGTAACTGACACTTTTTTATTCTGTGACAGAAATGCAGACTTTTTTACAAGATACTGAAATTCTGTTTTTTAATGCTTTCAGCCGGATTTTCTTTTGTTTATCCATTACGGAAAACCTGAAAAACTGTCCATTCCGGGCATGATAAAATACATGTTATTGTATTTGGCACAGAATTCGCTAACAGTCAATACGAATTTTTAAGATATGTTTAACTTAAAATAATAGGATATGTCAGATGTAAAAATTAAACCTTTAGCCGACAGGGTGGTTATAAAACCATTGGAAGCCCAGGAAAAAACTGTTAGCGGGATCATCATCCCCGATTCTGCCAAGGAAAAACCCCAGCGTGGAACTGTCGTTGCAGCAGGACCCGGTACAAAAGATGAAAAAATTGAAGTGAAAGTAGGTGATGTTGTTTTGTATGGAAAATATGCAGGAACAGAAATCAACATCGATGGCACGGATTATCTGATCATGAAGCAGACTGATATTCTGGCCATTGTATAACCTTATGAATAAACAATAAATAATAAAACATATTAATATGGCAACAAAAGAAATCAAATTTAATATTGAAGCCCGTGAGCTATTGAAAAATGGTGTTGACGCACTTGCCAATGCCGTAAAAGTTACCCTTGGGCCAAAAGGCCGGAATGTAATCCTTGATAAGAAATTCGGTGCCCCTGCTGTCACCAAGGACGGTGTAACGGTAGCGAAAGAAATCGAGGTTGAAGACCCCTTTGAAAACATTGGTGCACAACTTGTAAAGGAAGTTGCATCCAAAACCAATGATGATGCCGGAGATGGCACAACAACAGCTACTGTATTGGCACAGTCTATTGTTAACGTGGGCCTGAAAAACGTCACTGCCGGAGCCAATCCGATGGATCTGAAACGCGGTATTGATAAAGCCGTAAATGCCGTAATATCTGATCTGAAAAAACAATCTCATACCATCGGTGAAGACAGTGAAAAAATAGAACAGGTTGCATCTGTGTCAGCCAACAACGATCATGATATCGGAAAACTTATTGCCGAAGCCATGGGCAAAGTCAAAAAGGAAGGTGTTATCACCGTTGAAGAGGCCAAAGGAACAGAGACCCATGTAGATGTTGTGGAAGGTATGCAGTTTGACCGCGGCTACATCTCTGCCTATTTTATTACTGATCCTGACAAGATGGAAGCCGTTCTCGAAAATGCTCATATCCTCCTTTCCGATAAAAAGATCTCCACAATGAAAGATCTTTTGCCTGTACTTGAACCTATTGCACAAGCCGGCAAACCTTTGCTTATCATTGCTGAAGATATTGACGGTGAAGCATTGGCCACGCTGGTTGTTAATAAACTGAGAGGTTCGCTTAAAATCGCCGCCGTGAAAGCTCCGGGATTTGGCGACAGGCGTAAAGAAATGCTTGAAGACATCGCTGTGCTTACCGGTGGTGTTGTTATATCAGAAGAAAAGGGCCTCACTCTTGAAGGCGCTAAAATTGATATGCTGGGTCGTTGTGAAAAAGTAGTCATTGACAAAGAAAATACCACTATTGTCAACGGAGCCGGAGAAAAGAAGAATATCGACGGCAGGATCAAACAAATCAAGGCTCAGATAGAAACCACAACATCTGATTACGACAGGGAAAAACTGCAGGAAAGACTGGCCAAACTGGCCGGTGGCGTCGCTGTTTTGTATGTCGGTGCCCCATCAGAGGTTGAAATGAAAGAAAAGAAAGCCCGCGTTGAAGATGCACTGAGTGCAACACGCGCAGCTGTTGAAGAAGGTATTATTCCCGGTGGTGGTGTTGGCTATATCAGGGCTATTAAAGCACTTGACACCCTGAAAGGCGATAACGAAGACCAGAACACCGGAATCGGCATTGTTCGCCGTGCGCTCGAAGAACCGGCCCGTCAGATTGCCGAAAATGCCGGTAACGAAGGTTCGGTTGTTGTCCAGCGTATTAAAGAAGGCAAAGACGATTTTGGCTATAATGCACAGGATGATAAATACGAAGCCCTGTATAAAGCAGGCGTTATCGATCCCACAAAAGTGGCCAGGATTGCCCTTGAAAATGCAGCTTCCATTGCCGGCATGTTCCTCACCACTGAATGTGTGGTAGCTGAAAAACCTGAAAAGGAACCCCCTGTTCCCATGGGTGGCGCACCCGGAATGGGCGGAATGATGTAAAATATATTTCCTTTTAACATAAAAACCTCGTCGGCATGACGGGGTTTTTTTTTGCCTGACACCTCTCGTTTTTGAATCATATTAGATTGCATTTCATTAAAACATTGTGTAAATTTATTTGTAAAGTACGGCATGAATGGCAGTTTTGACTTTTCTGTACATTGGATGCTCCAATGATATTCTGCAAGGTTATCAGTGATTATGTTTAAAAGGAAAAGCCTGGCGAAGATGAAAGAAGAAAAAAATCCGGAGAAAATTTTTGATCAGTTTTTCTCAAACAGCATAGATCTTCTTTGTATTGCCGATATGCAGGGCTATTTCAGAAAGCTCAATCCGGAATGGGAACGTACCCTGGGTTATTCATTATCCGAACTGGAGGGAAAAAAGTTTATTGAATTTGTTCATCCTGAAGATGTTGAGAATACTGTTGAAGCTACAGTTCAACTGGCAAACAATCGGCAGGTACACAACTTCATAAACCGATACAGACACAAGGATGGTTCATACCGTTGGATAGAATGGCGATCATTTCCCGCAGAAGAAATGATCTATGCCTCAGCACATGATATTACGGAACAGAAAAAGACCGAAGAGGCTTTGAAAGAAAGTGAAGAAAGGAATCGCCTTATTTCTTCGCTGGTTGCAGATTACGTATTTAAATTTGAAGTGGATGAAAATAAAAATCTGAACCTGACCTATATTTCTGAAAACTTCAGAGAATTAACCGGCCGGACCACCGATGAAGCAAAGGATATCAGCAACTGGGCGAATATATTTTATCCGGAAGACTTGCCAAAAGTTCAGCAATTCATACAACAAATGCTGTCGGACGCCAGACCCGGTGAACTGGAATGCAGATCATTGACGAAAGGAAGAATACGATGGATAAGCATATATGCAAAACCCGGGACTGATGAAACAACAGGACGGGTTATTTCCATAACCGGTGCTGTTAAGGATATTTCAGGTAAAAAAGCAGCAGAAACGGAACTGCGGCAAAGTGAGGAAAAATTCCGCTCTATCGTAGAGCATTCCCTGGCCGGCATTTTCACGATTGATGAAAACTTCCGTTTTATTTATGTTAATGATGAATTGTGCAAAATTGCAGGTTATTCCCACGATGCAATTATCGGCATGGACTTTCGTAAGCTTTTGTCACCAAAAAGCCTTGAAATGGTTGTTGATCGATATAGACGCAGACAAAAGGGAGAAGTCGTGCCCCACCGTTATGAAATTGACATAATTCGTGGTGACGGGGAAATCCGACAGGCTGAAATGATGGTGAATGTTATTAAAAATAGTGAAGGAAAACCCCGCAGTATGGGACAGCTCATTGACATTACCGAACGGAAAAAGACTGAAAATGATTTGCGCGAAAGTGAGTTTCGTTTACGCAGCTTTATTGAAGAATCCCTCGAAGGTGTGGTTATAATAAATGAAAAAGGCCTTATTGAAGAATGGAACCAGAAGGCTGAAACCATCACAGATCTATCACGTGATAAGGCCATTAATCAGTATTGGTGGCATATCATCTATGAGTTGCTGCCACCTGAAAGGCGCACTATTATATCGGAAAAACAACTGGAAAACGCCATTAAGGAAATCCTGAAAACCGGAAAAATAACCTCTAAACCAAATGATAATTACGCCATTAAACATCCTGATGGTGTAATCAAATATATCGAACAAAAGGAATTTACCATCAAAACGGAAACCGGTTACCGCATCGCCGGTATCCTGACAGATATTACAGATAAAATCCAAACCGAAGCATCACTGGAACAGGCCAGAATGTTTAACGATGCCTTGCTTGAAAGCACGCCGGGTCTTGTTTACATATACGATGAAAAGGGTAACCTTGTAAGCTGGAACAAGCGTCATGAAACAGAAACCGGTTATGATGCCGGCGAACTTGCCCATATGAACCTTTACGACTGGTTTAAGGATGAGATTAAAAAAACTACCAAAAACAAAATAAAGGATTTTTCAGCCGAAACCGTTATGAATTACGAGGCACCCATCATCAAAAAAAACGGTGATGAAGTTCTGTATTATTTTTCTACCGTTACCACAATGATTAACGGAAAGAAATATTATGTAGGGATAGGTTTGGATATATCCGAACAAAAACGTATAGAAAACGAGCTCCGGCAGTTTGCCGGATTACATCAGACCATACTCGATACCGTTTCGGTAGGTCTCATCTATGTTAAGGATCGTAAAATCCAATGGGCAAACAGCTTATTCTTCAGAATGTACGGTTATGAATACCAGGAAACATTTGAGGCTGACACATCTATGCTGTATAAAAGCAAAGAAGATTACCGGAGGATTGGAAAAGAGGCTTATCCTGTACTGGCTAAAGGCGAAATATATTCCACCGAAACACAGGCGAAAAAGAAAGATGGCAGTGTTTTTTGGGTTTTCTTAAGTGGAAAAGCCCTGGATCCGGACAAGCCCGAAGAGGGTTCCATCTGGATGATACAGGATATCACTGAAAGAAGGAATACTGAGCTTGCCCTGAAAAAAAGTGAAGCTCAGTTCAGAGACATGACCCAGAACATTCCGGGAATGGTCTTTCAATTTTATACCCGTAAAAATGGTGATCAGGGGTTTAATTATGTCAGTGATCAGTCATTGAAATTCCTGGGAATTGAAAAAGAAAAAACCACGGATTTTTATAATGAATTCATTAATGGTATTGCTGAAGAAGACCGGCAAAGATTTTTTTCTTCAGTTCAGACAGCAGTTAACAACATGTCGAGATGGCAATTTGAAGGAAAATACGTTAAGCGCGATGGAAAACATATGTATTTCAAGGGTATAGCCCAACCAAAGATGGCAGACCAGGAAATTATTTTTGACGGATTGATACTTGATGTCACTGAAAAAAGAATGGCCGAAGAAAGACTGCGCGAAAGCGAACAACTCTATCGAAGTATAGTTGAGATGGCCCCTGACGGGATAACCCTTATCGATCTGACAGGTAAAATACTGATGTGCAACAAACAAATGGCGACACTTCTGGGCTATGATGACATTGATCAGGTCATCGGCCTAAAAGTAACAGATGTCATCGCACCGGAGTTACACACCAAACTGATACAGGATTCACATTACATACAGGAACATGGCCATTCAGAAAGTTTGCGCTATAAATATGTGAAAAAAGACGGCACTTTTTTTACCGGGCATTACCGGGGCTCTATGATATATGACATCGACGGACATCCTGTCGCCTACCTTGGGATTGTTACAGACATCACTGAAAAAGAGAAAGCCGAAGAAGCCATAAAACAGAGCGAGGAATCGCTGAACCAGGCACAGCATATGGCAAAGATCGGCAATATGGAACTTGACCTGGATAAAGATACCGGTTATTTTTCCGATGAATTGTATAAGCTTTTCGGATTAGATCCCGGAAAAGGTGTCCCGAAATTTAATGACTTCATAAAGGTTATTCATCCTGATGACCGGCAAATTATCATTAACACCAACAAGCCCCGCAAAAAAACAGCACAATCACTCACAATTGAATACCGAAGCAATCCTGCCCTCGGTCCGGTAAGGTATTTCCTGTCAAACAACGAAATGTTTTATGATCCGGTTGCCGGATCACGAAAATTAATTGCCACTATTCAGGATATAACCGAACGAAAAAAAGCTGAAGCTGAGATAATAAAGCTAAACCAGGAGCTCGAAAAAAAGGTGGAAGAAAGAACAGTTAAACTGAACGAAGCCGTTAAAGATCTTGAATCATTCGCCTATAGCGTATCTCACGATTTACGGGCACCTATCCGTCATATAGATGGATTTCTTAAATTGTTGTATGCCAATATTATACATCCAAATGAAGCTATAACAGGTTACTATAATAAAATTGAAAGTGCGGCACAACGTATGTCGGTCATGATAGACAGCCTCCTCACTTTTTCACGACTGGGGAGAAAAGAATTGACATTTTCAGAGATTGATACGGATACGATTATTCATGAGATCATTGAATTATATAAAACGGATATCGGGAACCGCAAAATTCAATGGAAAATTTCCAGGCTTCCACATATACATGGCGACAAAAATTTAATTAAATTGGTATTTGAGAACCTTATTTCAAACGCTGTCAAATACACATCGAAAAAACAAAAGGCCATCATTGAAATAGGATCAACTTTTGAAAACGGACAACATAAGATATTTATCAGAGATAATGGCATCGGCTTTGATATGGCTTATGCCGATAAGCTTTTTGGTGTTTTTCAACGCCTCCATAATGCTGAGGATTATGAAGGAATAGGTATCGGACTGGCAAATGTGAAACAGATTATAGAAAAACATGAAGGAACAATAAAAGCTGAAGGCATAATTAATAAAGGAGCAACCTTCTGTCTTACCCTACCCAAAAACTGACAAATATGGAAAAAATACCGGTCATACTGTATGCGGAAGACAACCTGAATGACATTGAGCTGACATTAGCGGCTTTCAGGGAAAGCAACCTCGCCAACCAGGTTGATGTTGTCCGCGACGGTGAGGAAGTGCTGGATTATCTCTTTTACAGAGGAAAATATGTCAACAGAGAAAAATCAATCCCTGTTTTTGTATTGCTCGACCTTAAAATGCCAAAGCTTGACGGAATAGAAACACTAAAAAAAATCCGCGCCTCAGAAGAATACAGAAATCTGCCCGTGGTTATGCTGACTTCCTCTCAGATGGAATCTGATGTTTATAAAAGCTATCAGCTCGGGGTTAACGGATTTGTTGTTAAGCCCATTGATTTTGCTGATTTTGTGAAAGCCATTAAGGGCATTGGCTATTTCTGGGCTATATTGAATACCTCACCATGCAAGTTATGACCAAAACAGACCTCCACATACTGATGCTTGAAGACGAGCCTTTGGATGCCGAACTGAACAAAGCACAGCTTTTATTGCTTGAGGAATATAATTGCATTGTTAACCTTGTGGGCGACAAACAATCCTATCTGCATGCCCTTGAAACAACTAATCCTGACATTATTCTCAGCGATTATAACCTTCCGCAATACAATGGTTTAGAGGCCCTGCATGACCTCAGGAAAAGAAATATGCTTATTCCGTTTATTTTTGTTACAGGCACATTAAATGAAGAAACAGCGGCCGGCACCATTAAAGCAGGAGCCTGGGATTATGTTGTTAAAGACAGGTTATTTCGTTTACCGCTGGCTATTCGCAGTGTTCTTAAACTTAAGGATGAAAGAATGATTGCCTATAAGGCAGAAGAAAAGATCAACCGGCTGGTAACAGCCATTGAACAGACATCATCACAGATCATTGTTACCGATGAATCAGGAAAGATAGAATATGCCAATAAAAAGTTTTCTGAAATTACAGGATTCCCTTTTGAAGACATCCTTGGAAAAGAAATCACTAACTTATTCTCACCTGAAGAGATTGACACAGAAAACGGGTCTTTAGCCTGGAATGCATTTAAAAAAGGGGAGGTGATCCGGGGTGAGACACAGAGCAAAAAAAAGAACGGATCTTCATTCTGGGAATTTGTAACCATTACGCCCATTAAAAATACTGATAACATAATAACAAATTATGTCGTTGTTAAAGAGGATATTACACAACGCAAAATCATGGAGCAGGAATTGCTGGATGCCCTAAAAAAAGCAGAACAATCCGATAAACTTAAAGATGCCTTCCTGCAAAATCTGTCTCATGAAATTCGAACTCCACTGAACGCTATTGTAGGTTTTTCCGAACTGTTACACAGCGGAACTGAAAAAAACATCGATATAATAAAGGAGTATACATCCATAATACGAAGCAGCAGTAATCAATTATTGTCTATCGTCTCGGATATACTTACCATTGCCAGTATACAGACCGGACAGGAAAGAATTGTTTTTAAAACAGTAGATGTTGACGGGCTTATTGATCATTTATATGAAATATTCCTGCCTGTGGCGAATGAAAAAAAGCTGACCTTATCACTGAATAAACCTTTTACTGATAAGACCGTTTTCATCCAAACCGATGAGACCAAACTCAACCAGATCCTTACCAACCTCTTAAACAATGCTTTTAAATTCACACACCAGGGTTTTGTTGAACTGAAATACAGAATTCTGGATAAAACGATCGATTTTTATGTTACTGACACCGGTATAGGAATATCAAAAGAATCACAAACATTTATATTTGAACGTTTCAGGCAGGCCGGAAAATCTATTCATATTGATTATGGGGGAACCGGTCTTGGGCTTTCCATTTCAAGTTCCTTTGCACATATGCTTGGCGGTACTCTTCATGTAAACTCCGAGCCCGGCAAAGGATCAACTTTTGTTTTCTCTTTACCATTCACAACCGTAGAAAAATCCAAAGCATCTGAAGAAGATGCCATCGTAACCCTTGCTGAAAAAAAGCTTACGATTCTTGTCGTGGAAGATGAAATTAACAATTTCATGCTTATTGAAGCCATTCTTAAAAAACACGATGTCAAGATACTTCATGCCGCAAATGGTTATGAGGCATTGAAAATATGTGAGAAAAATCCACATATCAATCTTGTACTGATGGATATTAAAATGCCGGAAATGGATGGTGTACAGGCATTCAAAGAAATAAGAAAGATAAATACCCATTTGCCTATTATTGCTCAGACAGCCTATGCCCTGGAAAAAGAAAAACAGGAATTCCTCAGCATCGGATTTGATGACTACATTGCCAAACCCCTTGACCGCAGGAAATTGCTTAATCTCATCAGCATTTATACCGGATCAGCCTGATCAACCTTTCAGCAAAAGAAGTTTATCCTTCGCTTCATAAACCGTTTCAATATTATCGATGGTCAGAATAAGTCTGTTGTTTCCTTCTTTCATTCTGAATTGCCTGTGATCCTTCTGGATTACGGTAAGGATAGTGCCAAACACCAATGATTTGTAAAAGTCAGAATCAGGATCTGAAATGAAATACCCGATCATTTTCCGGCCCTTGAGCAAGAGCTTTTCAAAACCCAGACTGACGGCCAGCCATCGTAACCTTACCACTTCAATCAACTCAACAGACTCGGGTGGCAAAGGACCAAAACGGTCTTTTAGCTGGTTTTCGAATGAAGCAAGTGCATTTTCATTTTCTATCTGATCGAGTTGCCGGTAAAGATCCATTCGCTCTGCCACGTTTGAAATATAGAAATCGGGGAAGAGCAATTCAAGGTCCGTATCAATCTGACAATCTTTAAGATAATATGAAGATGCCGGTTTATGTTCCTTTTCGGTTTCAAATACCGCCTTGTATTCTTTTTCTTTGAGCTCCTGAATGGCTTCATTGAGAATGCGCGTATATGTTTCAAAACCAATATCGGCAATAAATCCGCTCTGTTCAGCGCCCAGCAGGTTACCCGCGCCACGAATATCGAGATCCTGTAAGGCTATATTGAATCCGCTTCCCAGGTCGGAAAATTCCTCAATGGCTTTTACCCTTCTTCGTGCTTCAGGTGTCATAAGATGCAAAGGCGGTGCCAACAGGTAACAGAAAGCTTTCTTGTTCGACCTGCCAACGCGGCCACGAAGCTGATGAAGGTCACTAAGGCCAAAATGATGTGCATTGTTGATGAAAATTGTATTGGCATTTGGTATATCGAGCCCTGATTCAATAATTGTTGTCGAGACCAATACGTCATAATCACCTCTGATAAAATCAAGCATGGTCTTTTCAAGCTTCTGACCCTCCATCTGGCCATGGGCAACAATGGTTCTGACACCGGGACAAAGTCGCTGCACCAGACTTTGAATTTCAACAATATTCTGAATCCTGTTGTGGATAAAAAAGACCTGTCCGCCCCGCGAGACCTCATATAAAATACCTTCCTTGATGATATCCTCATTAAAGGTATGCAATTCGGTTACAATGGGATGACGATTCGGAGGCGGCGTATTGATGACAGACAGATCGCGGGCTCCCATCAGAGAAAACTGTAAAGTGCGCGGAATGGGAGTCGCTGTCAGTGTTAAAGTGTCGACATTCAGTTTCAGCCTTTTCAGTTTTTCTTTGGCCGCAACACCAAATTTTTGCTCTTCATCAAGGATGAGCAGGCCAAGATCTTTGAAGTGAACATCAGAGCCCAATAAACGATGTGTGCCAATGATAATGTCGACTTTCCCTTTCCCCAGATTCTCCAGCGTTATCTTTTGGTCTTTTGGTTTTCTCAACCTGCTGATATGATCGACATGGCAGGGAAAATCTTTCAGCCTTTCACTGAAAGTATTGTAATGCTGTAAAGCCAGTATTGTGGTGGGCACAAGAACGGCCACCTGTTTGTTGTCGGCAACAGCCTTAAAAGAAGCCCTAACAGCAACCTCAGTCTTTCCAAAACCTACATCGCCACATATCAGCCTGTCCATGGGAACTTCCGACTCCATATCTTCTTTGACTGCACGACTGGCTTTCTCCTGATCCGGCGTATCTTCAAAAATGAAAGAAGCCTCAAGCTCATATTGAAGATAAGTATCAGGAGAAAATGCCATGCCTTTTATCATCCTGCGTTTTGCATAAAGTGCAATCAAATCCCGGGCTATATCCTGAATCTTTCTTTTTGTTGATTGTTTCAAACGCTGCCAGGCTCCGCTTCCCAGTTTATAAAGACGCGGAGGCCCTTCTTCCCTGCCTTTGTATTTTGATATTTTGTGAAGAGAATGAATGCTCACATATAATATATCCTGATCCTGGTAAACCAGTCTTACAGCTTCCTGCATCCTGCCGTTGATATTAATTTTTTCAAGACCTCCGAATTTACCTATGCCATGATCAATATGAACCACATAATCACCGGGCTGTAAGCCTTTTAATTCCTTCAGTGTAAAGGCTCCCTTGTCAGAAAAATAAGCATCAAGGGTATATTTGTGATAGCGTTCAAATATCTGGTGATCAGTGAAACAGCATATTCTGATATCCTGATCTACAAATCCCCCGTGCAGGGTCTGGTGTAAAGGCCGAAAAGACAGTAACGGGTTAATGTCATGGAAAATGGCTGTCAGACGATCAATCTGTTTTTCACTGTCGCTTAAAATGAAATTGACAAAACCATTTTCCTGGTTATGAAGAAAGGTTTCTGCCACCAGATTAAAATTTTTGTTAAAAGATGGCTGAGGCGTGGTTGAAAATGAAAGAAGCCCGGCACCAGGATAAAAAGGATGATGACTGACTTCCACCACCCTGAAGCGGTCCAGTTGCTGAATAAGGTAATGACCTGTAGTAAGCTGGTCTCCATTTAACAGATCCCTTTCCATGTCCTTCTTCTGCATGGCATGATGATATATTTCATTCAGCTTTTCGGCCGTATAAGCAATATCATGCACCCATATAAGAGAATCAGACGGCAGATAATCAAGAAAAGACTCACTTACATCCCTCAGCGTCAGATCATGTATATTTGGAATAATATTGATTGACTTCTGATTTTCCTTAGAAAGCTGATCATCGGCATTGAACGACCGTATTGACTCCACCTCATCACCGAAAAAATCAATCCGGTATGGATAAGGACTGGAAAAAGAGAAAATGTCGATAATACTGCCCCGAACAGAATAATGGCCCGGTTCATAAACAAAATCGGACTGGCTGAACTTGTATTCTTCAAGCACCTCCTGGATAAAAGCCGGTGATACTTTTTCACCGACATTTAACTGTAATGTGTTCTTTTTTAATTTTTTGTGTGTAATAACCTTTTCTGATAAGCCATCAGGATAAGTAATTACCACTGTTCTTTTATCACCTTCAGATTTTTCCTGTCCTATCCGATCAAGAGTTTTAGTGCGCAGTATAATATTGCCCGGATCAATCTGATCATAATGAAGACTTCGTTTACTGGAAGACGGGAAAAAATAAACCTGTTCACTGCCGAGCAGATTAATAAGGTCATTATAAAAATAGGCAGCTTCTTCTTTTTCCGGCAATATAACCAGGTATGTGAGGGCCCTGGCACTGATTACTGAAGCAGCCACCAGGGAAGCGGAAGATCCGGCGAGCCCGCTCAGGCAAACATGCCTGTTACCAGTGCTCAACAATTTGCGGTAATGCGGATGATGCCGGTATAACAATAACAGATCTGAAAGCGCCACAATAGAAGCAAAATTGAATTGAAGGATGCAAAGTTGGCTAAATTTTCCAAGATTTAATTGAATATTAAATCACTAATGTTTGAGATTTGAAGGATTTATATTATTAATGCCAATTAAGAGTTAAAAACAACTATAATGATAATATTATAACCAATCATTCTGGTGAAAATTGTAGTGTTTTTTATTCAACATTTGTCCTCAAGCCGGACAGGCTTCCCGGTCAAGAATTTGTTGATTATGCTTTGCATAATTTACAAATTCTATGTCGGGACAAAAGAATCAAGAAAAAAATAAGCTTGTTGGCATTTCATTGTAAACTTATATCACGTGGC
>JAFGTR010000160.1 GCA_016934055.1 Bacteroidales bacterium
GAAGAAGGAAGATCGAAGATGGAAGAAGGAAGATCGAAGATGGAAGAAGGAAGATCAAAGATCGAAGAAGGAAGATCGAAGATGGAAGAAGGAAGATCAAAGATCGAAGAAGGAAGATCGAAGACTTCTCTGCCTGATATAATAATTTCCTTCAGAAATTGTTAATTTTATGTCGATGTTTTGTATTTAATCTATAAAGGAATGAATTACAGACACACATTCGAGGCGGCCATGGCTGATCTGAATGATATGATGAACCTGCTGAATGACCTCAGGGGAAAAAATACTGTTTCTTCTATTGATATTGACCTTTTTTTGCAGAAGACCAGGAATCTTTACGAGGTTTTTTTATTGTTCAGGCAGGACAGCAATAAAAGATCTGGGACTGATCAGTCCTTTAAGGCTGAGGAGCCAGGAGAAGTAACTTCACGTGTTCAAAGAGCGGAAACTGAATGGCAGGATGATGCTGTTGAAAAAACTGCTGATATCAAAAAGGAAGTCCCTGTTGAAAATGAAACTGTAAAAAAATCACAGGCTGAGAAAAAAGAAGAAAGAAAGATCCTGTCAGATTCAATAGAAGGTAAGCCCGTACTGGGTGAAAGCTTCCAGCAGCAGGTGCCATACCAGAACCTTTCTTCGCGTCTTCATGAGCAACCTGTTACTGACTTGGCGAAAGCCATCGGTATCAATGAACGGTTTTTATACATCAGGGAATTGTTTGATAATGATGCTAAAAAGTATGAGCAGGCGATTCAGATCATAAACAATGCTCCGAATTTTAACGAGGCTTATAATTACATGATCCGTGAATATACCTGGGATATGGACAGTGAAATGGTCCAGGAACTTCTTGAAATCATCAGGCGGAAGTATATCACCGGTCAGCATGAGTAAACTTTATATTATTCCGACACCGCTTGGCAACCTCGAGGATATTACGCTGCGTGCCCTCCGGATATTAAAGGAAGTTGACATTATTCTGGCGGAAGATACAAGAACCACAGGCATTCTGTTAAAGAAGTATGGCATCACCAAAAAAATGACGGCTCACCATATATTCAATGAGCACAAAACGGTTCAGGCCATTGTTGAGCGTATAAGGGCTGGAGAAAAGACCGGACTTGTCAGTGATGCAGGTACACCTTCAATATCTGATCCGGGATATCTTTTGGTAAGAGCCTGTGTTGACCAGGGCATTCCGGTTGAATGCCTGCCCGGACCTGTGGCTTTGATCCCGGCCCTGGTAAATTCAGGATTCCCCAGTGACAGATTCTGTTTTGAAGGATTCCTGCCGCATAAGAAGGGACGGCAGAAAAGGCTGTCACAACTTGCCGTTGAAATGCGGACCATCATCTTATATGAATCACCTCACCGCCTGGTGAGAACTTTGTCAGAATTGTCAGACTATCTTGGTTCTGAGCGTTCCTGTTCTGTTTCCCGTGAGCTTACAAAGATTCATGAAGAAACAGTGAGGGGTACGCTGAAAGAGGTCATTGACGGCTTTAGTCGCAAAAACCCTAAAGGAGAGATTGTTATTACGATTTCGCCCGATAAAGGGCAGAAAAACAATGCATAATTCAATGTCGTTTGGTTAAACCCGAATTATGTCCCTCTCCCGGCGAGGGCGCAGGGAGAGCAACAAAAAAAAACTTAACGAAACAACATTGATTCATAATTTCTAAAAAATTATAAAATAATATTCGTATATTAGGATACAAATATCCTAAAAGTGTACGTTAGCGAACAATGATTGTAACAATCCGGGCAGTTTTAACACTTGTTAAGAACCTTCAAAACACATAATAATAAATTGACAATCAGTAATTAATGCAGTTTGGCATGAATTATGTTAATATGCAACCAACAACACAAACCAACAAAACTGAAACAATGAAAACAATGGAAAACATAAGAAGGATAGCCAGAAGAATGGTTTTAATGATTGCAGCAATTTCTTTTACCGTAATTAATGGTTCAACCCAGGTGGGGAACTCAAAGCCTATGACTTTGTTGATTGATGAAATTTTACCCCTGAGTCTGTTGGATTACGTTAAGGTTTCGAGGCTTCATACGGCAGGTATTGAATTGGCTTACGAGGTTGAGCCGGCTTTTGAAAGCTGGATGACGGGATCAAATGATTGGAATTCAGCAGGAATAAACATGGATTATGTGTTAATGGAAGAAACCGAAGAATCTTTGGAAATAGAAGACTGGATGGTTGAAGATTTCACGGCCAGGGCTTTCAAAAATATGAACTCCGAATCAACTGATGATGAGAAAGTCACCGTTGAGAAATGGATGTTGAATCATGAATGCTGGGGGAAATAATCTGATGAATAGAATTTCCCCTGGTTGTATTTCTGACGTTCTTTAATTTTCAAAGGGTTTAATATCAAAAGGCACTTTGGTACCAACCGCATAATCCTCTCCAAGTTCTTTCATCTCGGGTTCATTCATGGCATAATACCAGCAAACCTTTGCTTTTTTCCCGGCCTTTAAAATATGCTCAAGCTTACGGATAAGAATGTTGATCACTTTTGCTGAAGATGTGTTCAGATAATCCAGTCTGAGAGTTAAAACGGTATTTTCATTGGGTTCCTGAACATATTTGTCCATCCACTCCAGCACCTGATTATAGAAATCAAGAACATTAGCCGGCAGAGAGACGCCGGTTATTTCAAACAAATTGGCTGCCTGGTCGAAATACACTGAAGGCGTGTCTTTTGCACCATATAATATCAGGGGTTCCATGAGTTGGTTATAATTAGATAAAACATATGAAGTTCACAAACAACAAATCTGCCCATTAAGACATGTGGTTTTATGATTTGTTTAACGTGAATTCACAAAAAAGGTTATCAAAAACCATTTCAGGCCACAACCATTTTATTCGTATGATTTGTATTCAAACGGAACATTATACATCATGGCGTAGTTCTCTCCCAGCTCTTTCATGTCGGGTTCATGCACAGAATAATGCCATAATACTGAAGCTTCTTTTCCTTGCTTTAGAGCGCGTTCGAGTTTTTTGATGATGAAGTTTATGATTTTTGCAGAGGCTGAATTAAGATATTCAAGCTTTATGGAAAGGATGGTTTTGGGATTCGGTGATTCAAGGTATTGATCAAGCCAG
This sequence comes from Bacteroidales bacterium, assembly GCA_016934055.1. Taxonomy (GTDB): domain Bacteria; phylum Bacteroidota; class Bacteroidia; order Bacteroidales; family UBA10428; genus UBA5072. The sequence goes on from JAFGTR010000160.1 coordinate 3,134, forward strand.
TTCAAGACCGGATCATAGAATTCAAAAACATTGGCCGGCTTTGAGATACCCCTGATCTCAAAAGAATTGTTAACAGGGTCAAAAGATATGAGAGGCGTACAATCAGAGGCCTCGATGAATAACGGATCCATGGTATTGTATTTTAAGGTTTGACTAATGAATGCAAATGGCTATGAAAAGATAATAAAGCCGGGACAATAAAAACCCGAATTAGTGCTAAAGTTATTAACTGAGCTGCCAACATGATTTATATAATTACAAAAGGCAAACAGATTAGATTATTATAAAAAGTATTCAAAACCCGGTTCTTTTTTACCGGCAGTCTTTTTCATGCCCCGGTCTTTATTCTTTTTAAAAATTCTTCTTTGTATCCTTCGCCGACAGGTATCCGCTTGTCGCCAAAAAGCACACGATTTCGCTCAACGGCATCAATGCGGTTCAGATTGATTATGTATGATTTATGGATTCGGATGAACCGCTGCCGTGGTAATAATTCAACCATATTTTTCATGGTTTGCAGAGTCATTAAAGACTTTCTGTTAACAAGGTGGATCCTTACATAGTCTTTTAAACCTTCAATGTATTGAATATCATCAAGATTAACTCTGACAGTCTGGTAATCAGCCCTGACAAAAATATGGTCAGGAATACTTTCTCTCTGCTTGTCTGCAGGGTTAATCCTGGCCTGGTTACGCAATGTATGGATTTCGTATGCTTTGTTCACTGCCGTCAGAAATCTTTCAAAAGGTATGGGTTTTAAAAGATAGTCTGTGGTGTTTAAAGCATAACTCTCAAGGGCATATTCGGAGTAGGCTGTGGTTAAAATAAACAAAGGCTTTACCGGAAGACTGGCCATCATCTCTATTCCTGTTACTTCAGGCATATTGATGTCCAGAAAAAGCAGGTCGATGTGTATCTTCTGCATGATACTGATAGCGTCCATGGCATTGGAACATTTACCGGAAAATTCAAGAAATGGCACGCGTTTAATAAAATCCTCTATGATCTGTTGTGCAAGAGGTTCGTCATCAACTACCAGGCATTTCATCGTCAACGAGGTTAAGGATTAGTTCCACATGGAAATTATTATCTGCAACAGTTGTTTCAAGGGAATATTTATCACCGTACAGGAGTTGCAGTCGTCTTTCAGCATTATATCTTCCTATTCCCTGTTTTTTCTGCAATTTTTTATCAGATTTTCCGGGCAGGGGATTTTCAACACACAGGATTAACCTGGAATTGAAAACGGATATCCGGATAGAGATAACACATGAATTATGATAATCAATACCGTGTTTAAAAGCGTTTTCAATAAAAGGAAGCAATAACAAAGGCTCAATAAGTTTATCCTGAACATTGCCATCAACAATAAACTTTATTTCAACGTTGTCATGCAGCCTCAACTGTTCCAGTTCGATATAATTCCTTATATATTCGATCTCTTTGCTGAGGGGTACCTTATCTTTGTCTGTATCATAAATAACGTAACGCATCAGCTGTGAAAGTTTAACGATGGCTTCAGATGTCTTTTCAGATTTCTGGATGGCAAGTGAATAGATGTTATTCAGGGTATTGAAAAAAAAGTGCGGATTGACCTGTGACTTCAACAGGTTTAATTCGGTTGACAATTTCTCATTCTCGATTTCTTTCCTTTTTTTATCCATAGAATACCAGTCTCCGGTAACCCTGATACTTGTGCTGACAGCCAACACGAGAAAACTGAAAAAAACAGCACCCATACCGCGGTTTTTGGCAATTTTGTAAAGTATCAGATGTGCCTTTTCAGGATCATGTCTTTTCATGAGGCTCTCAATTTCGCGCTGGGAGTCTATGGTTAATGCAATATGCCTTACTGATGTAAAGGCTATTGTCAGCAAGATGATGACTGACAGTGAATACAGCACAAATCTCTTTCGGGTAAGATATTTCGGCACAAGCAGGTAATAATTGGTGTAAAATAAAATCAGCATCAGGCACCAGAGAAATACATCGCTGATGCCAATATTCTCCGGTCCGGGACGGTGGGATAACAAATGGGGGACCAGGAAAACAGCTGTCCACATCAGCATATGCATAAGAATGGTGAGTAGCTTCCGTGACAACAATTTATTAATCATAAGCTGGCAAAGATTAAAAGGTAAAATTAAGGTATTTATACCAGTTAAATATACAGAATCGAACAACAGCGGACTTATTTATACCAAGCGGCATGTTCTGTCGACGAAAAGGAAAATGTTTGATAATTGGCGAATTTGTTGTATATTTTAGGAAATATTTGTCAGCATGAAACATAAGATTCTGTTTATTCTTTTAATATCATCAGCCATGTTTTTTCCGCGGGTCAAAGGTCAGATACTTGAAACTGTTCAGTCGGTTGATCTCGAAAGATATGTCGGACGCTGGCACGAAATTGCTTCGTTTCCGGCCAGCTTTCAGAAAGGATGCCGGTGCACCACTGCTGAATATCAGATTGTTCCGGGAAAGGATTATATACGTGTCATTAACAGGTGCCTGAAACTGACAAAGAAGGGTTCAAAAATGTCTGTTGCCAGGGGGAAAGCCTTTCCTGTTAAAGGATCAGGCAATGCCAGGCTTAAGGTTCAGTTTTTCTGGCCTTTCAAAGGAGATTATTATATTATTCACCTGGCAGATGATTATCGTTATGCTGTGGTTGGCCATCCGAGCCGGGATTATTTATGGATATTGAATCGCGAACCTTACATGACAAGGGATACATATGCCGGTCTTGTTGAGATAATTAAAAGCAAGGGCTATGATATCTCGCGCCTGCAGAAAACCGAACAGAATTGCGAAGGTCTGTAGTCCTTACAATGACGTTCATTATTAAATAGTTAAATAACTAAATAATATGAATTACGAATCTGCCGTCGGGCGGGTTCGATATTCAAATTTGTCATTTGGGATGTTTTTCCTGTTTACAGGATGAAGACTAAAAATACATTGCATTCATGAAAGGAATGAACCTTACAATCGATGAAGTTCGTGAACAAACGATTAACAATTCATTGATTGTGGCCTCTGTGTTGGGTGCTGTAACCTATTTCTTCAGTCTGCTGAGGTATTTTAAAACCGGATTCCATTACTCTTTTATCATTGAACTGTTTGTTGTTGCAGGCATTATTGTGATTACGCTATACAGGAAGCGCCTGCCCTGTATTTTTAAAACCTATGTCTTTATTGGTCTGCTTGGGTTTCTGATATTATCCGATGTGGTAAATTATGGCTTATTTTCTGCTGCCAGGGTTTATCTTATTCTGGTACCTTTTTATTCCATATTTTATCTTTCTCTGAGACGTACTTTTATTGTATTTTTTTTGCTCTTACTGTGTTTTTTCGTTGCGGCTTACCTGTATTATTCGGGATATCTCTTTCTTCCTGCCAGCATTGATCCGGCAAAACATGTCATCAGGTTTTATCCGTGGATGAATCACGGACTGGCTATTGCTGTGGTTGCTATCATGATTCTTCTCGTGACCTTTAATTTCCTTAATACTTTTTCAGGTCTTATCAATGATCTGGAAGTCAGCAATAAGATAATATCGGAAAGTGAACGCAATTATCGTGAAATCTTTGATTCATCAACCGATGCCATTTTTATTCATGATCTTGACGGCAGTATCATTGATGTTAATGATTCCATGCTTCAAATGTATGGTTACAGCAAGAAGGAAATCAACGGCCTGTCGATGGAAGATTTAAGCTCGAATATTTCACCCTATTCTCAAAAGGAGATTAAAAGTTATTTCAATAAGGCCATGCATGGCAAAAAACAAATTTTTGACTGGCAGTCCAGAAAAAAGAACGGTGAGCTGTTCTGGGTTGAAGTAGCATTGAAAAAAACCAGTATTGGTGGTCAAGAAAGGATACTGGCCCTGATAAGGGATATAAATGAAAAGAAACAGACGGCTCTTCAGCTTGAAAATTATAAAAACAAGCTTGAAAAGATGGTGAAAGAACGTACGGAAGAACTCGAAGCTGCGAATTTGAGTCTGACCAATGCCAACCAGGAACTTTTTGGACAACGTGCAGAACTGGAGACTGCCCTTGTCAGCCTGCAGAATGCACAAAAACAACTTATTCAGGCTGAAAAAATGGCATCACTCGGTGTGCTGGCAGCTGGTATTGCACATGAGATTAACAATCCGCTTAACTTTATCTATGGCGGTGTCCTGGGTTTGGAAAATTACATGCAGGATCATTTGATAGATCATGCCGAAGGGTTAAAACCTTTGCTTGAAGCAATACAGGTTGGCGCGCAAAGGGCAGCTGATATTGTAAAAAGCCTGGACCATTATACACGTCTTGATGATATGCCTCATGTTCAGTGTAATCTGCATTCAGTCATTGATAACTGCCTCCTCATTCTTAGAAATCAGTTAAAGAACAGGATAAACGTCGTAAAGGAATTTACCGAAACCCCTCATATCTTAATGTGCAATGAAGGTAAATTGCATCAGGCAGTATTGAACATCCTGATTAATGCCAGTCAGGCCATTGAAGATAAAGGATCCATTACCATTTCCACAGCCGTTAAAGGTCAGCAATTTATTATATCCATTACTGATACGGGCTGTGGCATCAGCGATGAAAATCTTCCACGGATAGCCGATCCATTCTTTACCACTAAAGATCCGGGTAAGGGTATCGGACTTGGATTATCGATTGCTTATAGAATTATCCATGAGCACAAAGGAATCCTGGAATTCGAATCCGTTAAGGGTAAGGGAACCAAAGCCAGTATCATATTACCGATCCGGTATGAAGGATGAATGCCTCTCCGGCTATTCAGAGGCAATTCGTGAATAAATTGATGCTGACAAACGATTAGAAAATTTCTTTTTATTTTTATAGCCCCATTTAACATCATATTATGAATGTGATAAAGAAAAATCTGGTACTGCTGATTGTCTGCTATGTCATTGTTATCTTTCTGAGATCACTGGAAACACTGTTGATAATTAAAAATTACGGTTGGTTACCGCATTTGATCTGGTATGAGATTGCCGGCATACTTGTTGGTTTCCTGATAGTGAATGCCATATTTCTGGTAACCTCCCCGGTCTATTTTCTTTTGCAACGGATATATAAAAGACTGGCAGACATGGTTTTCCTTTTTTTCATGTTTATTGTTTCAATCACTCATCTGGCCATCATAAAATATTTTGTTTATCAGCTTATACCATTGGATATTTTCTTGTTTCAATATTCATTAAAAGAGATTTTATATACGGTACGGTCTTCGGACACGGATTATGTCGCTCTGATCACAGTTGTTGTCATGATCTTCGCTGTTATGTTGTTATTTTATAAACAACTTGGCAGGGTTTCATTATCAAAGAGGCTGGTTTTTATTACCGGAGTCTTTGTCATATTGTCTTTTCCTGTTGTCGTTTTTGGCCATTCGGTTTTGTTATCCATGAACAAGTTTATTGGCAGCAAGTCTTATTATTTTCTTCATCGTTCCGTTTCCTGTTTTCTGAATCAGGGGAATGAGGCTTTGACAGATAAAAAAACGATCAGGGCGTTTCAGCGTATTTTCGATGATAAGGAATACATCAGTGAGGATTATCCGCTTTTGCATAAATTTGAAAACAGAGATGTTCTGGGGCCCTGTTTCAGGAAAGCTGATTCTTCACCAAACCTGGTAATTCTCATTGTTGAAGGGCTGAATGATGATTTTATCCATCATTACAAAGGTGTTGATCTTATGCCATTCCTTAAAGATCTGAAAAAAGAAAGCTTGTACTGGGATCACTTCTTTACCACAGGCGAACGTTCTTTTGCTGCTGTTCCTTCTCTTTTGGGAGCACTTCCATATGGTGAGAGAGGGTTCACCTTGCTGAATTACATCCCTTATCATTATACACTGGTCAACGTTTTAAACAGAAACGATTACCACACAAGTTTCTTCTATGGTCAGGGCAGTTGGTTTCATAAGAAAGACAGGTATTTCAGGTTTAATAACATTGACCTGCTGATCGACAAAGATAAATTCGATGAAAAATATGAAAAAATAGTTGTCGGAAACGATAATTTCTTTTGGGGTTATAACGATAAGGACTTATTCAGTCAGGCTTTTGAGGTATTGGACACCATAACCGGCCAACAACAAAAAAGACTGGACATTTATTTTACGGGAACCAGTCATTCTCCTTATGTTATTGCTGAACAAGCCCATTATGATTCGTTATTTGATAAGACCCTGGGACTTTTAAAAAGTGAAGCGGATGTACAATTCTTTTATCTTAATAAAAAATACATTCAGGCATTACGATTCACCGATGATGCGTTGCAATTCTTTTTTAAGACCTATAAAGAGAGACCTGAATACGGGAACACTGTTTTCATTATTACCGGTGATCATCCCATGTCTGAAATTCCGGTCAGAAATTCGCTGAAACGCTATCATGTGCCCTTGCTGATATTCTCCCCCCTTCTCCATACAGGTAAAGTTTTTCACGGCATATCAGATTTCTCTGATTTGTATGAAACTATCCTTTCCTATTTATCTTCGAATTATTCTGTATGCGTTCCGCCTGTCAGCACTGCTCTGGGTGCGGTACTGGATACAACTTCCGTCCCCGGAAATGAGAAATCTATAGCCTTCATGAATGATAACCGTGAAATCGTTGATTTTTATGGTCATGGTTATTATATTTCAAATGCCAGCCTTTTCAGAACAACAAATGATCTTGACCTCGAAAGTATAAAAGACCCCGGAATGTTGAACAAACTTACCTATAACCTCAGCATTTTTAAGGAGATAAGCGAATATGCGTCGGTGGGTAAAAAGATCCTCCCGGCAGAAATGTATTTCAATTATCTTAATTATGAAATATATACTTCCCGGGTTGACAGTGCGGACATCAGCTTCAATTCAGAGTTCCATGATATCGTTGAAAGGACAAAGGTTAAGAATAGTGATTTGTTTTATGATATTTCCTTTCGATACAATTTGGCTGCCGGTAAAACAACAAGCCTTGTATATCAGTTAACCAATGCCCATGACAGTATTGTATTCTGGCAATGTCTGGGCTTGCCTGAAAATGGTGAACTACAGGAGCACATCAGAATACCGGAACAAAAACTAAACGATTCAGTGCTGTATTTTAAATCATTCTTCTGGAATCAGATGAATGAAAAAATTGAATACAGCGGACTTGAAACTTTTCTTTATGGAGATTGATCCGTTTCATCATACCGCAGGATCTCCGGGGATAAGATGGCAGACTGATACAACATTCTGTTATAACAATCCCCCTTTTTTATTACCTTTGCATCTTATTTTTCTCTGAATGTCGCGTAAAGATTTCTTTATTATTGCTGTCGACGGGTATTCATCCTGTGGCAAAAGCACTTTTGCAAAGGCAATTGCCGGGGAGCTGAATTTACTGTATATCGACAGCGGAGCTATGTATCGTGCAGTGGCGCTTTACAGCCTGGAGAACAGGATTTATGAGGATGGCAGGATTGATGCGGAAAGGCTGAAAAATGTATTGCCATCACTAACCATTGAATTTCATCTGAATGAAAAAAATGGTATTCGGGAAACTTTTCTTAACAACCGTAATATAGAAGATGAGATACGGACCGTAAGAGTTTCGGAAATTGCATCAACCATGAGTAAGATAAAGGAAGTTCGTGAACGGATGGTGAGCCTCCAGCGCATGATGAGTAATTCAACCGGCAGGACGGACGGTTTAAATGGGGTGATCATGGATGGTCGTGATATCGGAACGGTTGTTTTTCCCCATGCGGATATGAAGATCTTTATGACGGCTGATGTTGATATAAGAGCAAAACGACGATATGACGAGCTGGTATCCAAAGGTTTGGCTGCTGATTATGATGAAGTCAGAAAAAATGTTGTACTCCGTGACCACCAGGATGAGACGAGAAAAGAAAGCCCGCTCCGGAAGGCTTCTGACGCTTTGCTTCTCGATAACAGTCATATGTCGGTGGATGAACAGATGAAATGGTTTTTAGAAAGGTGGAGACTCATACAGTTGAAATATGAAGGTGGAAATTGATCAGCATGCCGGTTTTTGTTTTGGCGTCCGGAAAGCTGTTAAGGCAGCAGAAGAAATTCTGGCTGCAGAAGGTGAGCTTTTTTGTCTGGGTGACCTGGTGCATAACGAGGAGGAACTGCGAAGACTTAATGCCCTGGGTTTAAAAACTATTGATCATGAAGGGCTTAAAGCTCTGAAAAATTGTAAGGTGTTGATAAGGGCCCATGGCGAACCTCCCGGGACCTATGAAACAGCCCGTAAGAACAATATTGAGCTTATCGATGCCACATGTCCTGTTGTCCTGAAGCTGCAGGAAAAGATAAGAAAATCATACGGTAAGATTAAAGATAACAAAGGTCAGCTGGTGATCTTCGGGAAAAAAACCCATGCTAAGGTTCGCGGACTGGATGGTCAAACTGGCTATAAAGCCATCATCATTGAGAAGAAAGAAGATCTCGGCAAAATTGATTATGGTTCCACAATTCATCTGTTTTCTCAGACTACCATGAACCGTGAAAGCTATA
>JAFGTR010000161.1 GCA_016934055.1 Bacteroidales bacterium
ACTTTTCTCATCCCCGCCTGACCAGGCTTAGCCCAAGCGCAGGCGGGCAGGAAGGAGAAAAGTGAAAGCCTGTCCGGCTTGAGGACACATGTTAATAAAAAAAAACACTGCAATTTTCACCAGAATAATTGGTTATAATATTATCGTTATTGTGTTATGTTAAGTCTAAACTGGCGGTTAGTCATTACGAATATATTTCGGAATCTCAGGAGATGCTGAAATAAATTCAGCATGACGATGAACATATTAATGTTAACATAACAATAGTTGTTGTTAACTCTTAATTGGCATTACTAACTGCCAGCTATTAAATACTTTGTATTTTATTCCTCCTCGTCATCCAGACAGAAAACCACTTTGAGCACAACCGGTTCTCCTTCTGCTGCTCCGTTATTGGGATCAATTGCTTTTGAAGATGTTATGATCTCCCACAATTTAACATCAGGATAACGCAGGCTCAGTAAAGATGAAATGAGTGAAAAGGATTTCGGGCCCTGCGGAACAATGACGACTTCATGTTTTAACCTCAGATCGAGGCACCGTGAAGTCAGTTTTGTATTAATACTTTCCGGTTCAAGGCTTTCATAATGAATGATGTTATTCTTATCAAGCAGATTGAGTAGATTTTTGTTGTTTTCAAGCACTGAGGCAGTGTATTCAGGATCATGCCTGTTTTCAGGTATAAATGCCATTATTGTGGCCGGATTGATTTTTTTGATCAATTCCATGGTTGGCTTAAAAGAGTTGTCGAGGCCTACAACCAACGCAACAGGCTTGCTTTTTTTAAGATTATCTTTTGAGGTTATCATAGGTCCCAGATATCTGATAGCATTTTTTTGAGCTTCAAGATTGAATTTCTTTGGTGTATAAGAAAAAAACACCGTGATTTTTTCAGCATGAAAGTCATTTCGTGTTATACTGTCAAGAACTGACGCAAACCACATTTTAGGCATACAGGAATAATCAACAAGCAGAATTACTTCACTTTTCGATGAATTATTGCAAATTTGTTCTATCAGAATTTCTACTGCATCGGGGCTGTCGGGGGCGGTTTTATAGGTTTGAAATCCCATTTCAGAAAATGCAGCTTCATTGTTCTGTCGCAATGCCATGTGATTCTCTTCGGAAAAGGAAAGCATATATTTGTGGGCATGAGGAGCAGTGATTATGCCTGCAAGGTAGGTTGAACGAGCCTGGTAACCCGAAGCCGCAATAAAATAGTCAATCTTTTCAGATTTCAGCTCACGATGGTTAACCTGGCAGATGTGGGCAAGTTCCATATATTTCTGATATGTTCAACAGGGTTATATATACAATTATATTACAATCAGCAATACGTATTTTTTTATGAATAGGTTTGACTGATTTGACAAATATTGTTTTTATTTATGCGAAACATCCACATATCTTGATCAAAAAACCGTATCAGATCACTGAATTGATAATTTTTCAGAATATGAGGCATCGCCATCAGTGACACGCAATAAATAAACGCCTTTCTGCAAGCTTCTTAAATCAAGTGCATTGATACCTGTTTGTCTGTGAAGTGTTTTTTGATATAACAGAATGCCGGATAAGTCAAATATTTCAATTTCTGTTACATCTGATGTAAGTGTCTTATTATAAATGAATAATGTTCCAGTGCATGGATTAGGAAAAACAGCAATATTATCGGAAATGGTTTTTCCTTCCGGTATGGCTGTTGTTCCGTAGAGGGCTTCAATTTCTTCTTCTCCCACAAGATGATCGAGGTTCATGATTATCTGTCCTCCTGTTACTTCGATATCATAATAAGAATTGTGAGGCATGCCAGGTATATCAACAATAATGGTATAACCGCCATCAAAGATGTCTAAAAAGGAAAAATTGCCGTAATCGTCTGTTTCAGTAAATGCAATAACATTAGCATAAGCCTTTGTTTTGCCAACCAGAACTACATTGGCTTTTTTCACCGGTTTGGCCTGCACGGCATCTGATGATTTGAAAATATTGGTGGTGTCAGCTTCGAAGACCAGGCCACCCAGGGTTGCCGTTCCTGCATTTTGCGGGATTTCTTTTAACAGGATATCAATGCCTGCAAGTGGCTCCGTTGTGGAAATTAATAACTGCTCAGCATCCTGCCAGTTAGACCCGTTGGGGAAATAAGTCGGAACAGCATCCGCATTAAAATCGTTGTCCGGAATTGCATAAAGGATGTAACGGCCAAAAGGAATATTTCCCAGTATATATTCACCGTTGGCTTCAATGATGGCAGAGTCGGAGAGAGGTGAACGCTGAAAGCGTGTATAGCCATATACTTTAACCATACCTGAAGGCATAGGTGTACCGTCGGCATTAGTCACCCTTCCTGTTATTGTTGTTGAATAGGAGAATTTTGACGTGAACAGGCCGGAACTCCATAAACTTTCAACCGGAATTTCATCCAGCACATTGTCAGTACCTGAGAAATTCCCCTGCAGGTATAAGTTCCCGAAAGCATCGGCACAAATTTTTTGCCCGTAAAGATGACCTTCGCCCTGGTTAAAATTTGCCCTGCCAAATGTGATTTCTCCGTTATAGTTTATTTTGACCAGGTAAAATCCTCCGTTTCCTGTAGCATCAGTAAATGTATAGGTGTCATAAACAATGTCAGTGATGACATCACCGAGAATATAGGTTGATCCCATGCGGTCAAAGGCAACCGAACTTATCCAGTCGTCATTAATACTGTTGCCCGTATGCACCCACTTTACACTTCCGTCGTTGTTGTCGAGTCTGACAGCCAAAAGATCTCGGGTTCCTTCCATGGCATTCAGCCGTGTAAACACATTACTCAGAACTGATGCTCCCATATAATGTGTCACCAAAGTGATGTTTCCAAAAATATCAGTTTTTATGCAGGAATTTCTTCCCGGATTGCTATATTCAACCAGTTGAATGTCAATATTATTGAGCCATAAAATTGAGCCTTCCGGTTCAATTTTTGAAACGAAAAGATTATAGTCCCCTGAAAAATTAGTGAGTGAATGGCCTTCAGTAAAAAGCTGAAAACTATTGTACAGGCCGGTTATATATGCATTCCCGGCATTATCAGTTGCAAGACCGTCAATAAAATCTGTGAGATTTCCACCATAACGTCTGGCCCATACAAAATCACCCGTATAACTGACTTTGGCAACAAATGCTGATCGGGTAGAATCTCCGGGCAGAATACCGCTATCAAAATAATAATCCCGGTCTCCGGTATAATCGCCGGCAATATAAATGCCAGTCAGAGAAAGTGTCATAAACCTGCTGTAAATCTGGGTATAACCTGCACCGCTTTCAAACGGGCATGTTCTTATCCAGTCGATTGCCCCCAGAGGATTAAAACGCGCAACATACAGGAATGTCCCGGGATCTTCGCCAACAATATATTCCCGGCCGGAAAATAAGGTATCTGCCGTAAAGCTGCCTGTGCAATACACGTTGCCGATATCGTCTATAGCCATGTCTCCTCCTTCAATAACAGGTATTTTCATGCTTTTCGGTTCAAGAAGCCTGAACCATAATATCCGCCCTGTTTTGTTCATGCTAACAATCAGCATTTTGTTATTAGCATCTCTCATTGTCAGAGAATATTTGCCTACTCTCAGGTTTGTTGTGTTGTCTATTTTACAAAACAGGCCTATTCTTCCGTGACTATTAACAACAACTTTAACCGGTAATACATTTGATCCTGAATTGAGACCATAAATGCTTTGGGCCCATAAGATGCCCCCGGCAGTATTGTATTTTGCGATAAACATATTGGTGTTTTCACCAGAAGAGTTTCCGGAAATAAAAGTTTTTTCGAAAAACATGGCTGTATCACTGAAAGTACCAATAGTAACAATATTGCCTAAAGTGTCGGTAACCGATGAATATATTGCTGCATCACTGGCTGTTCTTGCCCATTTCCACCTGGGCTCCTGACTGTATGCTATAATATTTTCAGTAACAATAATGACGGCAAACAACAGGAAAAACATTACTGATCTTGTTTTCATGACAAAGTATTTTTTTGTTTGTTTAACAGTATTATTCTTTACTGGTTAATTGCATAATATTATATCCTGAAACCTATTACCAGAATATCATCAATCTGTGCTGTATCGCCTTTCCAGTCTTCTATGGTCCTGTTCAGTATCTCCTTTTGTTCCGGCATGGGTTTGCTGTGAATTTCAAGAAGCAGTTCGCGGAAATTACCGGATTTGAATTTCTTATATTCCTGACCGCCAAATTGATCGGCATATCCGTCAGAGAACATATAGATTATATCTCCTTTTTTCAGACTGAAAGTGTTATTGGTAAAAGGATTCTCCCTGCCGATATGGATGCCGATTGGCATTTTATCTCCCTTGTATATTATCATTTCTCCATTTGTCACAAACCAGAGTGGGTTATAAGCCCCTGCAAACTGGGCTTCGGATTTTTTATGGTCAATAATACACAGGGCCAGATCCATACCGTCTTTGGCTTCATCTCTTTTGCCTGTTTGGGAAAGTGTTTGTTTAATATACTCTCTCAGTTGATTCAGGATTTCAGCAGCCGTGAATGTCTGCAAAGAAGCCACTATTTCATTCAGCAGTGAAACGCCCAGCATACTCATGAAGGCTCCGGGAACGCCGTGTCCGGTACAGTCAGCAGCAACTATAATTGACTTATTGTCTTTTTTGTTGACCCAGTAAAAATCTCCACTGACAATATCACGTGGTTTGAAAAGAATAAAATAATCATTCAGCATTGATCTGATGGTCTCTTCTTCCGGAAGGACTGCTGATTGAATACGCTGTGCATACATAATGCTGTCGGTTATTTCACGGTTTATGTTAGCAATATGGTCACGCTGTCGCTCAATTTCAAGAGTTCTCTCCTTTACTTTCCGGGCCAGTATTTTTTTATCATGTTGCAGTTTGCGCGTTCTGATAATAACGAAGGCGTATATAAGACCAATACCGAATAATACTTCCAGTGCATAAAACCAACCGGTTTTCCAGAAAGGCGGTTTGATATTAAAAGAAAAGCTCTCAGGTTCCGACCATACTCCATCGCAATTGGATGCCCTAACCCTGAAAATATAATTACCATGGGGTAGTTTTTGATAGGGATGTGTAATGGTTTCAACAATGATCTCTGACCAGTTGTTATCATATCCCTCAAGATAATACTGATAACGGTTTTTCCTTGTATTCGCATAATGCAGTCCTACAAATTCAAAAACCAGGTTATTCTTATTGTATGGGAGTACAAGATTACCAGGCAGCCCTGTTATACTGTCAGAAAAGGAAGAAAATTCACGAATGTCTGTGCTGTCATTATAAAACTTTACACCGGTGATATATATGTTGGGAGGTTTGATGTGAGGTTGGTCAAGTAATGGAATATATTTAACCAGTCCGGCAACCGTTCCGACCCATAAATTATTGTTGCTGTCGACTGATACAGCTTTGACATAGGTTTCAATAGGCACAAAACCATCGGCTTCTGTATAAGTGATAACTTTTCCTGTGGCTTTTACCATCCGGCTAAGACCTTTTTCATGCCCGACCCAAAGATTACCGGCATAGTCACCTACGGCAAACATTATGGAATTGGACAGCAGTCCGTCAGCCAGACCAAATTTAACAATATCATATGAACCATTTGATTTCAGTACAATTTTATTAAGGCCATTATCCGTTGCTAACCAAGCTGTTCCTGATGGTTCAATGAAAATATCATTGCAGTAATTATGGGAAAGTCCTTCGGCCTCTGTAATTATTAGATTATTTTTGCCAATGATCTGAACACCCTTAGATGTTCCGATCCACAGATTATTGTCGGAATCAGAATGAACAGCCCGTATATCCATGTCAGCAAGATGCTTATATTCATCGGGAAAATAATATCTGCCGTTGCAAAACTTGCTGATGCCACCTTCAAAAGCGATTATTAATGTGTCATTTTCGAAAACATCCATATCAAAAACAGATGATGTTTGATCCATACGCGGATTTGGAAAGGTATGGAAATGCCCGTCAGAATATCCTGTTACGCCCCGATAAGTGCCAAACCACATATTCTGCCGTTGATCTGCAATGATATCAAAGATGGTCAGGTAATCTGTGTTCAAACCATCCTTTTCATCAAACACCCGAATCCTGCCATCCGGTGATAAACAGAATGGTCCGTCATAGGTTCCTCCCCATACATTGCTTTTTTTATCGACATATATACAAAAAACATCCTTTCCGGGTATGCCGAAATCCGTATCATAAATCTCAAAAGGTTTCTTTCCTGTTTTTGAAATGCCACTTCCGGTTCCCATCCATATATTGCCTTCAGCATCAGCCATGATTTTCCAGATAAAAATATCAGGAAGATTATTTGATGTTGTGATTTTCCTTACCTGGTTCTGCCTTATCATAAAGACACCCTCACCCCATGACTGAGCCCAGATGGTATTATGACGGTCTTCAACAATATCCATTATGGAGGCCTGGCTAATTACCGGATCTGTATTCATGATAAACCTGTCGTTTTCCAGCCTGGCTATTCCTGACTCCATAAGACCTGCCCACAGATTGCCTTTGTGATCTATATAAAGACAGCTGACTTTTTTTATTGGTGAATCTTCATGCCCGGAATAGTTTACGAATGTATTGCCGTCATACCGGAATATCCCGTCTCCCCAGGTGCCGATCCACAGCATGCCATGAAGGTCACGTATAAGACACATAACCGTAACATCAGATAACAGGGTTTTAATGTGATAAGAACTGTTTTGACCTTTCTGTATCAGGTCAAGTCCGCTATACGTACCAATCAGTATTTTACCGTCCTTATCAACCCAGTGGCAGGTAACACTGTCGTTAGAGAGACCGTCTTTTGTGGTTAAATACCTTACAGCCTTATCAGTGATTATTGAAATACCTGTATCAGGATAACAAAAGATATGTCCGTCATGGCCTTCAAACAACTTTACAAAGGCCTGATCAGCAAATCCGCGATAAGACTTTTTTATTGTCCATTCCCCCTTTTCCAGAACAGCAACTCCCCCTTCCAGGGTTCCGGCCCAAATCCTGCCCTGCCTGTCTTCAAGGATAGTTTCCACGTCGATAAAGGGAAGGCCTTCTGCAATACCAAAGTTCACAAAACGATATCCGTCAAACCGGCTTACACCGCCCTGCGTGGCAAACCACATATAACCCTTGTGATCCTGTATAATATCCATGATAACGTTGGAGGGAAGGCCGTCACGGATGTCATAATTATCGAATTGCAGTTTTTGAGCGTATACATTACCGGTAAGCAACAAAAAAAGTATTGTTGCAGGCAGATGAAAATAGTAACAATATCTCCTTCTTCCTTGATACACAAGCAGGCGGATAAACGTTAATTAGTTTACATAAAGCTATTAATTGTTGTATAAAATAACAACACTACAGGTTAAATTATATCAACAAATAAAATGTGAACAGGTTAGAAGAAAAGCATTTCAGATGCTGAAAAGATCAAAGGAAGGCCAGTCTTTTACCTGACCCATGCACCTGTATATAGCTTTAGACATTTCATTGTGCACCCTCGATTTCTTGCTTGAAGTGGTATTGAGCAGGATCACCCAGTTGGTATCATTATTAAAACGCATGATAAGGGCTGCCGTTCCGGTCAGGGTTCCTGTCCGCCACCAGGTTCCCCTGCCGTCGTTGCCACGCCATCCCAACAGCTGATTGATGCTTTTATTATGGCGTGTCATCAAACGTACAGAGTGTTTAGAAAGAATATCAGGATGACTTGAAAATCCGTCGAGGGCAACAATAAGTTTTGCCAGCTCAGGTGCTGATGCAATCCATCCGCCCGCAGGGCCCAGCAATTCAATGTCATTGCCGCCATATTGCAAAGGCACCCTCAAACCACTGCCATCGTATGACGGATATAAACAGAGTTTTCCGTTAACATAATACATCACTTCCTCGGCGGGCATTTCTTCGGGAAAGCTTTTGCCAATGCGCATATTGTAAATACCCAACGGATGCAGCAAGGTAAACTGTACGTAATCTTCATACGGCATTCCCGATGCCCTTTCAATTATTTCGCCCAGTATACAATAACCGGTATTGGAATAACTGTATTTTGAACCCGGATTGAAATCCAGTTTACGTTCAAGTGTAAAACGTATAAGATCTGTTATATCAACAGCCTGCTTTTTCCTGTATCTTCCTGCAACAACAAGGGGCCCGAAAACCGGATCATATCGTTTATGATTCCACCCTGACGTATGTGTCAGTAAATGATACACAGTAATATCTTCTATACGTTTATCAGTATAATTAAGAAATAATGGATCGTTCAGCCATCCGGTATTACCGAAAACCTTATCTTCCAGGTTGAGTTTTCCGCTTTCGGCAAGTTTCAATATAGCGGTAGCCGTTATAAGCTTGGAAACACTGGCAATACGAAACAGATTCCAGGGTGCAGTTTCCGTACTGTCAAGATAATTCGCATAACCAAGGCCCCGGGCATATACAAGTTTCCCCTTTTTTGTAACTGCAACAGAAGCCCCCTTAATATCATGCCTTATCAGAAATTCACTGAATATGCTGTCAATGGCAGCAGTTCCCTGATAGTCTGAAACAGAGTTGTTCAGTTTGTGTGCAAATGATCTTGGTCCATATGAGTGAATATTCTTTTCACTTTCCCTTTTATAGGAGAATGTGGAAGTTATATCACCCAGAAAAAAAACAATGGCAAAGGCGATAATTAAGAATATTTTAACAGGACGAAAAAAAGACATAAATTAAATTACTATAACAATTCTGCCTGCAAAAATAATGCAATTTATTCACCTGTAAAAAAACAAATTTTAACAGAGTATGCCTTCTTATTAACAAATTGTAATATGTGTTTTATAAAAATTTGATAAACAATATATTATAGAATTATTAGTTATTATTTTTTGAAGACTCTGTTCATAAAGACAGAAGAAGTTCATACTATAAAAACATGAGTTGATCTATTAAAATTATACGTTTCAATCCAGTCATATTCTTTTAATCAAATAATGTCTGATGCAGGTTAGAATTCATGTATTCAGAACAAAACTGCAAATGGAGAGAGCCCGTTTGCTTCCAACAGGATGCTTCATAATTTGAATACAAGGTGAAAATGAACTCTGCAGGAATAAAATTGTTAGTGTTAAAAAGATAATTATGAAATGGTATTTGCTTATATATTTTTTTATTTTTTATTCGTGTTCCTCTTATGCACAAAATAATGATACAACCATGGATAGTACAAGAATAATAAAACCGGATGAGGAATGGCGCCGGATTCTGAGCCCATCACAATATGCTGTTTGCCGGTTAAAAGGCACTGAGCCTCCGGGAAGCGGAAAGTACAACAAATTTTTTGAGAAAGGATATTACAAATGTGTTGCCTGCGGAGCAAGGCTGTTTGACTCAGACACAAAATATGATTCAGGAAGCGGTTGGCCGGCATTTTATGATGTTCATGAAAAGGAGAATATTAAACACAGGAAAGATTTATCCCATGGTATGGTAAGGATTGAAGTGTCATGTGCCCGGTGCGATGCGCATCTCGGACATGTTTTCGAAGATGGGCCTGAACCCACAGGTTTACGTTATTGTATTAACTCATTAGCGCTTGACTTTGTTCCCGCAAAAGAAAAGTAACGATCCTGTAAACAGGAAAAACAAGTCAGGTGACGATTCTGAATATCGAACCTGCCTGGATGGCAGACAGGTTCGATATTCATATTATATTGATATTTAATAAATTAATGATGAACGTCATTGTAAGAAACAAATTTTAGCGCCTTGGCGGTAAATATCTTTGCTACTGTTTCAGCACTTCAAAATTCCACTTTGAAAGATCGAGTGTTGATTCAAGTTTCTCCTCCAATTCATCATGAACATTCATAAAGAAGTCAATACCGGTATTTTTTTCCACTTCATCAACAGAAACAGCATATGATTGAATGGTACCGCTTGAAGTATTATTTCTGAATATGAAACCAACAGCCCGCTCTCCGTTCAGGTCAAGGATGACTTTATAATAACGTAGAGGAATGGCCACTTTGTTATCACCGAAAGTGCCAAAAGGGCCGTCAGCAAGAACAGGTCCTGCCGTTATATACAATGTATTGCCTTCTTTCGCCCATGCATTAACCAGTTGCTCAAGACCTTTCCATAAATACTTGTTAAAACCAATTTTCTGAGGCACAATATTCGACATATAATATGTTTCTGATGCTTTATTCAGATCGAGTAACATATCTTCGGCCGGAACCAGTTGAGCCATTACAAATCCACCTGTTTTGTAATCTTTTTTTGATGAGGAATTCGTTGATACCAGAGGATCATCGTTATATTTTTCTTTTACGGTTCCCTCTGCTTTTGCCATTTCCGGTGTGAGAGCATAGGCTGCCCATGATGCAAGTTCATTACCTTCATTGTATGACAATGTGAAGTATGAATGTTTTACAGGCAGTTCCCTGGGCATGGGGGAGGCTATCTCATAAGCTTCCTGTGCCGGTAAAGCTGCACAGGAAAAAAACATGGCTATGATAAATCTCGTTTTCATAATGACTGTTTTTAAATCCTTACGATAAATCCTGGCAAAGAGTTATGATAAGATAATAAATATTTTGTTTTTCTGCAAACATGCCAATGCCTGTTATTCTTTCATGGATGTATAAAGCATTTGCCTGAGGCAAATAATGCCTGTCATCATATCACATATGCAGTATTTTTCCTTTTTCCAACTTCCAACGAGCCATCTCCACTCTCCTTTCTTCCTGCACAATTTCCACACAACTTGTCCCTTGTCCCTATCTTCAATACCTCGGATCCTTCCTGAATGGCAATTTGGCCATTTTTTCCACTTCGATACTCGGAAATCCGAATTCTTCAACCACCTTTCCCAGTATCAGGTATATGCCGCTTCCTCTGAACGGATAGTTTTTCAGGGCATCAGGGAAATTAACCGTATCAAAGAATTCCCCGTTGATATCCAGAAAACAGCCAAAGTGCATCCATTCTCCTTTCACTGTTCTGACATATTTTATGGTCACCAGATTGCCAAGGATCCTGATTGTTCTGCCTATATGTTTCACAAGGTCATGAGCAAAGATATGGCCTCTGAATTGTGTTTCAAGGAGGTCGAAAGCTGAAAGGCTTACGGGGAATCCCAGCAATTCTATTTCATCATAGGCATCTTCCAAAGATGTTTGCTCAAGTTCAGGTAATACAAAAGCCTGTGTTTTTTCTGCAAACAGGCGTTTCATCTCCGGCTGTTTATCCTGTTTTCCTGTCATCATATGAGCTTCCCACAGCAATTGTTTTTTAGTCTTCCCGCAAAAACGGAACGCGTCAAGCCGTATCAGTATCACCAACTGCTCAATGCCGGCAGGAACCCTCCGGATGAAATCGGTGAGATTCTGATAAGGACCGTTAATCTCCCTTTCGGTTACGATCATTTCGGCAATTTTTTGCTCAAGATTGGCGATGTGTATAAATCCGATGAAGATATCCTTGCCGTTAATGCATGTTTTGTAATGGCTGCTGTTGATACAGGGAAGGTTTATCTGTGCACCGCTTCTTTTGGCCTCGTTAAAATACACCCAGGTGCGGTAAAAGCCCCCGAAATTATTGATGACAGCCACCATGAATTCCATCGGATAGTAAGTTTTGAGATACAGGCTCTGATAACTCTCAACGGCATATGATGCTGAATGGGCTTTCGAAAAAGCATAACCTGCAAAAGAAGCCACCTGTCGCCAGACTTCGGCGATAATATCTTCGGGATGCCCCCGCTCCCGGCAATTGCTGAAGAAACGGTTTCTGATACGCTCAAATTCCTTTCGCGAACGGTATCTGCCTGCCATGGCCCGTCGTAATATGTCAGCATCGGCAAGGTCGAGCCCTGCAAAATGATGGCAGATCTTAATCACATCTTCCTGATAAACCATGACACCATAGGTCTCTTTCAGCTGTTCTTCCATGATGGGATGAAGGTAACTGAATTTATCAGGGTGATGAAAACGGCGAATGTATTCTTTCATCATTCCCGATTTTGAGACTCCGGGCCGTATGATGGAGCTGGCAGCCACCAGGGAAAGATAGCTGTTACAGCGCAGTTTTTTCAGTAATCCACGCATGGCAGGACTCTCAATATAAAAACAACCAATGGCTTCACCCTGGTAGAGCCGTTCATTCACAAGCGGGTCTCTTTTAAATTCATTAACCCGGTGGACATCGATCTTTGTACCACGGTTGCCCCATATGATTTCCACACTTTCGTTGATATGACCAATGCCCCGCTGGCTGAGGATGTCAAGTTTCTCAAATCCGATCATTTCAGCCACATACATATCGAATTGTGTGGTCTGAAAACCTTTGGGCGGCATATCAAGGGCTGTGTAACAGGTAACAGGCTCTTCGGAAACCAGAATGCCTCCGGCATGAATGCTGCGGATATTGGGGAAGTCCATCAGCATATTCCCAATCTGCTCTATCTTTCCGGTTATTTCATTTTTGTTGACGGCGACAGCCGGCTCATCAACCAGTTTATCAATTTCTTCTTTTGGAAGTCCGTAGACTTTTCCCAGTTCACGGAAAATAGACCGGTCACGGAAGGTGGTAACTGTTCCCAGCAGGGCTGTATGTTTCTTCCCGTGACGTTTAAAAATATAGTCCTGTACATCATCCCGGTCTTTCCATGAATAGTCAATGTCAAAATCGGGCGGGGAAGTGCGTTTGGGATTGATAAACCGTTCGAAGTACAGGTTAAGCTCGATAGGGTCTACATCGGTGATCTTCAGACAATAGGCTACGATGCTGTTGGCCCCGCTGCCCCGTCCGACATGATAAAAGCCCCGGCTCATCGAATACCGGATAATGTCCCAGGTGATCAGAAAATAAGAAGAAAAACCCAACCTGTCGATAACTTCAAGTTCATGCCTTACGCGTTTAAGGGCTTCTGCATTTGATTTTCCGTAACGATAGACCATCCCTTCAAGGGCCAGTTTTTCAAGCAGTAATTTATCATCGTACCGGCTGCCGGAAAAGACTTTCTTGTTTTTAACGGAAGTGAAGTCAATATCAATATGACAGTCCTTCAGTATAGATTCGGTGTTTTTTAATATCTCAGGGTAATCCTCATAGATTATGCGGATGAAATCCGGAGGAATGAACCGCTCATTTGATGAAGCCAGGTCATCAGCAACAATCTTACTCAGCAATGTGTTCTTGCCGATGGCCCTCAGGTGCCGGTGAAGCTCATAATGACTGTCAGCGGCAAACGTAACAGGTAACCATGCGACAAGGGCTGACTGGTTATAACGAAACCTGGAAGTTACCAGCCGGTTAATGTCTCCGGGTTTTATCCCGATCCGCTCGTTTTCACGCAATTTCTGATGTATTGACCTGGTGAAGGGGTATATGACATAACAATGTTCGAATGCCGGAGAGCGGGGTGGAAGAGGAGTCTTTTCCAGGTTATGTTTTGTGAGAAATTCATTAAGCTCGTAAAATCCGTGGTTGTTTCGCGCATTGGCAATAAACAGCAGCTGGTTATGGTCACCCCTGAATTCTATGCCGGCAACCGGTGTAATGCCTTTTGAATGGCATTCATAGATAAAATCCATGGTGGCCATGGTATTGTTAATATCAGTAAGGGCCATAACCCCGACCTCATATTTCACGGCCTCTTCCAACAGTGCTTCAACTGAGAGCGTACCGTAACGAAGACTGTAATATGAATGACAGTTGAGAAACATGATTGGAAATTGAAAGTTGCCTGATGTTCTGTGAATTCCCGTTTCTTTTTTATCTTCTGCATGTTTTATTTTTCCTCTCACCTCTACAACTCCTCACCCCCGTTCCTCCCGACTTTGTCGGGACAGGCTCTCTCCAGGTTGGAGTGCCTGTCCCGATTGAATCGGGAGGGGTGGCTCGAAGAGCCGGGGTGAGGACTCCATAATCCTGTAATTCCTGTAATGATGCTGTTCCATTATTTTATATGCCTGCAATATCAGATCTTCAATTGAGGCAGCTGTCAATTCACCAGTCATATCGGCTTCAAACCAGCCATCGCGTTTCAAAAAAAATAATCGTTTGTTCATAAAAAAATGATTATATTATAATCAAAATATACGATTATAATATAATCATTCTTTTTAATATAAAAGTAAAAAGATGAAGAAAAATCAGTTGAGAAAAGACATCTCTTGATAATGTCGGAAATAACTTATAAATACTGCCAGATCAGTGAGAAGGAGGCATGTTATGAGTCAGGTTAATGATCTTCGTATTAGGGTTTGAACCATAAAAGACACTAATGGGCATAAAAGTTTTAAGGGGATTGAATGTGATAGTTAGCGTAGCTTTGCAAATCTTATTTTTTTACCGATTTCTGATCTGTGAAAGGTAAGTCTGTGTTTGAATTTTATTGACTATATTGTTTTTGCCTTTAACTTTATAAATCTGAATTCAATGTCGTTTAGTTAAGCCCGAATTATGTCCCTCTCCCGGAGAGGGTGCAGGGAGAGGACAAAAAAAATCCTTAACTAAACGA
>JAFGTR010000162.1 GCA_016934055.1 Bacteroidales bacterium
GGTAATCGGCATTCGGTAGTCGGTTTTTTTTATAATTTTGATCTTTCTTCATCAAACTGTCAGCAATGCACAACAAGCCGGTTGCCTCAACGTTCAGAAGACATGCCGATACCGTTTATATTGGTGATGTGGCCATGGGCGGTGACTTTCCCGTCAGGATACAGTCGATGATCAACACCCTTACCCGTGATATTGATGGCAGCGTAGAACAATGCAAAAGGATCATCGGTGCGGGCGCCGATTATGTGCGCATCACCGTGCCGTCACCTGCTGATGTTGAAAACCTGGCTCAGATAAAGGAAAAATTGCGGGCACAGGGATATAACACACCCCTCATCGCTGACGTGCATTTTAACACGACCATAGCCTTAAAATCAGCTGCCGTTGTTGAAAAGGTAAGGATAAATCCGGGTAATTTCGGTATTTCAGGTAAGTTTAGAAAAGCTGAATACAGTCCGGAAGAATATAACGCTGAATGGAATAAACAGAAAAAGGCCTTTCTGGAATTCCTGGACATTTGCCGGAAGCACAACACAGCCATACGCATTGGCATAAATCACGGGTCGCTCTCTGACCGCATTATGAGCCGTTACGGGGATACAGCAGAAGGCATGGTTGAATCGGCACTTGAATTTCTGCGTGTATGCAAAGAAGTAGATTTCCGCCGGGTGGTCATTTCCATGAAGGCGAGTAACACCCTGGTGATGATATATGCCACGCGGCTGCTGGTGAAAAAGATGAACGAAGAAAGCATGGGTTATCCTCTGCATCTTGGTGTTACAGAAGCCGGTGAGGGTGAGGACGGGCGGATTAAATCGGCTGTCGGCATCGGCACTTTAATGGCCCATGGCATAGGCGATACCATAAGGGTGTCGCTTACGGAAGAACCGGAAGCTGAGATCCCGGTTGCGCAAAAGCTGGTGTCTGTATGTGAAGTCATTAACCGGAAAGGCATTAACGGTGGTGAGATACCGCTTCAATATTATGAATATGAAAGGCGAAAAAGCAGTTCTGTTTCCAATATCGGGGGCCGTCATGTTCCGGTGGTCATCACCACCATGTCAAAGGATACGGTGGCGGAATACTTTACGCACGGCATTGAAAGCCGGTGGAAGGAGGGAATAAACCTGCCGGATTTTGTTTATTCAGCACAATGGAGAGAAGGATATAAGGTTCCGGAAAAGGTTGGCGTCATATTGCCGGTTAAGACCTGGCTGCAGCACAGGGAAGAAAAAATGTTATATCCTTTGTATGAGGGAAAGGAAATCATGGACACCACACATCTCAGGGAAGATATCAGTTTTTTGAGGCTGCATGCAGATGACCTCACCGTTGACATGATGAGCTTCATTAAAGAAAAAAGCAATGTGGTTGTCGTTGCATCAGCTGATTCCACATATGCTTTCACAGCATTTCATCGTTTTTTTTCAGCGATGGCTTCCGGCAATCTCACAGTTCCTGTTATCCTGGCCGCACAATTCAGCGAAGTCGAAAAAGAAGACTTTCAACTGAAGGCTGCGGTTCATATGGGTGGAATACTGGTTGACGGATCGGGTGACGGGTTATGGCTGTCGTGTGAAGGTTATGGCAACCCCGAAGAGAGCAGTTCCACAGCATTCGGTATTTTACAGGCTACCCGAACACGCATCACAAAAACGGAATTTATTGCCTGTCCTTCCTGCGGCAGGACCAATTTTAACCTGATGGAAACACTTGCGGCCATAAAGGCCAGGACATCCCATTTAAAAGGGCTTAAGATAGGGGTAATGGGTTGTATTGTCAACGGTCCGGGTGAGATGGCCGATGCCGACTACGGATATGTGGGTTCGGGTAAGGGTAAGGTCACCCTGTACAAAGCGAAAACGGTGGTGAAACACAACATCCCCGAGGCACTGGCATTGGATGAGCTGATAAAGGTTATAAAGGAAAACGGCGACTGGAAAGAGGAATAGAAACGGGAGGGAAGTCAGAACAGGATTTTAAAGGACTAAAAAGGAGGACAGGATTTTTTTATAGGCATAGAGATCAGAGCGGGAATGAGAATGAGAATGAAAATGAGGAAAGAAAATCTGCCAGGCCTATAAAAATATCATAGAGTAAAACATATTTCTTTGCGTCTCAGCGTCTTTGCGGGAACCCTCGCCTCTGAACTTCTGCGCCCCCCGAATAATCGGGGCAGGTTATGCGAGAAATCTAATAATCATTTAAACGTAACCGATACAATCTCCCTGACGTGAAGGGTTTGCTCAACAGCCTCATCAGTAAGGGGATTGATGACCTGTACCTTTATCTGGTTAAACAATTCACCGGCGCCATAGCATGACATCACCAGCTCGGCATCTTCAAGTGTAACATTAACGCCGTTTTTACGGATTACGGTGATGGCGCCTTTCTGATTGCCCGCTGCCCGCATGGGAGGTTCGGTAAATCCTTCCAGTACAAGCTGTTTTGTGTTGCTGTATTCCTTGATCTCGGTGGGACTCTGGTTGTATTTGCCGCGAACCGTAGTATATGTTTCAGCATAGGGGTTGGATTCACAGGTCAGCTTGCCAAAATGATGAATTTCAATGGCAGTGCCATCTTTCATCTTAATGGTTGCCGGCACATTTTTCTGTCCTGTCAGGGCAAATGAGAACAACGAAAAGATAACGAGAAGATACAGTTGCTTTTTCATAATTAAAGGGTTGATAATTGGAAGGGAAAGTTAATAATTTTTTTAATAACTATAACCTGAAAAATATTGGATTAGTATGCAGGCCATGGGGCCTGAGCCAAAAGGAGGAACAGGCAACAACCGGCACTACCTGTCTCCCCTCCACTGGGGGAGGGGGGCTTCCTACTCAAACAAATCCGTCAGCGTAAGCGGCGGTAAGAGGTGATAGGCTGTAATACCCAGCTGCCGGGCTGTATCGATGTTATCCGGGTTGTCATCAATGAAAAGGGTTTCTTCGGGCAGCAGGGCGCTGTCTTTCATCACGAACTCGTAGATATTACGGTTTGGCTTGCGCATGCCCAGATGATGTGAAAAATATACTTTTTCAAAGAGATGATTATAACCGTAAATGCCATAAAGCTGTTCAAGTTTACTGAAATAATAGGTGATATGCAGGCTGTTCGTATTGCTGAGCAGAAAGATGCGATAATCATTTGCGAGATTTTTCAGCAGCATCCACCGTTCTGCGGGCAGATCGCCGAGGAGGGCATTCCAGGCATCGAGGACCTGTTTATCGGTGACATGGGAGTCGAGCTGACGCTTAAGCTCATTTATGAATGCCGACTCATCAATTTTACCCATTTCAAATTGCAGAAAAAGGTTTTGGTTTTCATCCTGTGAGAAGGCTTCATCAAAATGCTTGAATCCCATTGCCCGGAAGGCGTTGATGGTCAATTCAGGATGCAGGTCTGTGATCACGCCGCCCCAGTCGAAAATAATGTTCTTAATTTCTGATCCCTGAATATTTAAGCCTTCGGATAATTTCATTATTTTTAATTTTCCATCTGCAAAAAAAGCAATTTCCTTCCAAAAAATGAAAGCAGAAGGCAGGCATTTTGAGACCATATGGTTAAAACCCGGTAATCCGGCTGTAGTGCAGGTTATTGACCAGCGATTCCTGCCTTTTGAACTGGTCATCGAAGATCTTGTTTCTGTTGAAGATGTCTACACGGCTATCCGCGACATGCACATCAGGGGTGCGCCGTTGATCGGCGCTGCCGCCGCATTTGGCATTTACCTGGCCTTGCTTCAGGGCAAAGGCAAAGATTCACCCGGTGAATGGCTCAGGCAGAAAGCGCAATGGCTGAAATCGGCGCGTCCCACCGCTGTCAATCTTTTCTCATGCATTGACCGAGTGGTCAGGGCGGTTTCTGCAGAGGGAAGTCTGGGTGTGATGCAGGAACGTGCATTGGAGGAAGCGTTGAAGATAGTGGGGGAGGAAAGGGAAAGCTGCCGGAAAATAGGTGAATACGGACTTCCGCTTATTGAAGAGGTGAGCCGTCGAAAAAGGGGAGAGCCGGTGAACATCCTCACGCATTGCAATGCCGGATGGCTGGCCTGTATCGATTTTGGTACCGCCACAGCCCCTGTTTACAGGGCGCATGAGAAAGGCATTCCTGTTCATGTGTGGGTTGATGAGACAAGGCCGCGCAACCAGGGATCGCGGCTGACAGCATGGGAATTGCACCAGAACGGGGTGTCCTATACGCTGATAGCTGACAATACCGGTGGTCATCTTATGCAGCACGGGCGTGTCGACATGGTGCTGGTGGGAAGTGACCGTACCACCATCCGGGGCGACGTGGCCAATAAGATAGGCACATACCTCAAAGCCCTGGCTGCCTTTGATAATGCCGTGCCTTTCTATGTTGCACTGCCCTCTTCTTCTATCGACTGGTCAGTAGAAGACGGTGTGAGCGACATTATCATAGAAGAAAGAGGTGGCGATGAGTTGCTGTACAGCGATGTCTATACCGCCGGCGAATGGAAGCGGTATCCCATTGCTATGGCAGAGAGCAGGGTCTTAAATGCCGGCTTCGATGTGACACCGGCCCGCCTCGTAACAGCATTAATTACTGAAAGAGGACTGTGCAAAGCCGAAAAAAACAGTATTTTTGAATTATTTCCTGAAAAAAAACCAAAACGATTATGATAAAGGTTGGAATCATCGGAGGCACCGGACTTGAGCGTCCGAATTATCTTGATAAAGTAACGAAGATACTGACTGACACACCTTTTGGTAAACCCAGTTCCGCTTTATACACCGGTTCTTTTAACGATGTTGAAGTGTTTCACCTCGCCCGTCACGGTGAAGAGCATACCATCCCTTCAACCCTTGTCAACCACAGGGCTAACATTTATGCGCTGAAAGACCTGGAGTGTTCCTTCATCATGGCCACCTCAACCTGTGGCAGTCTGCAGGAAGAGATCTGCCCGGGTGAGTTCATTGTCCTCGATCAGTTTATCGCCCTCACCAAGCACAGGCAAAACACAGTTTATGAAGAGCTGAAGCCGGGCGAGGTCAGGTATACGCCTATGGCAGAACCCTTTTCGGAATCCCTGCGCGATCACCTCATCGAAGGCGCTATCATCAGCGGTTTCACGGTTCATACCAAAGGCACGGTGATCACCATTGAAGGGCCGAGGTTCTCAACCCGTGCCGAGTCCAACCTGTACAGGTCGTGGAAAGCCGACGTGATTAACATGACCACGGCGCCCGAAGTCATCATCGCCAACGAGCTCGATATACCCTATGCCACCATCGCCGTCTGCACTGAATATGACTCCTGGCGCACAGAGACACTTTCGCCCAGCCCGGCCGAGATCATGGAAGTCATCGCACAAAATACGGAAAAGCTGGTTAAGGTGATTACACACGCGTTGAATAAGCTGGATCAGGGGGAGGAATAAGATAATTCAAAAAAA
>JAFGTR010000163.1 GCA_016934055.1 Bacteroidales bacterium
ATCATAGGATTGGATACCATAAGCCTTCAGGGCAGTATTGACGTTACAGGGAAGGGATTCCGGGGCGGACAACCCGACGAAAGTAATTACCCGCTGGCCAACTGCCATATCAATAAAGACACAACTAATCTGCCGGCTTCCATAACAGGATATGCCGGCTACAAAGGCGAAGGCATTGTTACGACTTCATGGATGTATGCCAAGGGCCCGGGACATGCCCTGAACGGGGGAGGAGGCGGAGAAGGACTGTTTGCCGGAGGCGGAGGAGGTATTAACATAAAAGGGGCGGTTGGCGCAGGAGACGGAGGTCAGCAAGCCAGCACCTGCGGAAATAACATTACAAAAATTGCAAAAGGTGGCCATGACCTGTCCTCTTATAACAAGTTCTATAAGACCAACACATGTCAGATCATCATGGGTGGAGGCGGCGGATCAGGCAC
This sequence comes from Bacteroidales bacterium, assembly GCA_016934055.1. Lineage (GTDB taxonomy): Bacteria > Bacteroidota > Bacteroidia > Bacteroidales > UBA10428 > UBA5072. The sequence continues at coordinate 441 of JAFGTR010000163.1, forward strand.
TGAAAATGAGACATCTTCAAGATATGCTACCGCCGGCGGCAATGGCGGGGGAATCATTATGCTTATCACCGAAACCTTTCTGGGCAACAACGGTGTTATCCGTGCCAACGGTGAAGACGTAACAGGTATCGCCAATGCCAGTGGCGGTGGAGGTGGAGGCGGCGGAGCCATCCTTCTTGATGCAGCCCTTTACTCCGGCACATTCTCTGTTGAAATACAGGGCGGCGATGGCGGCAACACAAATGAAAACTGCACCGGTGCGGGTGGCGGAGGCGGCGGAGGCGTATTGTGGTATTCCGGATCATCATTTCCGGCAATCATCATTGACACATCGGCAGGAAATAACGGTGTGGCTGTTTCTGCATGCCCATATCAATATGGCTGGCCTTCTATTGACGGAACAAGGTTTTCTTCACTTGTCCTTCCATTGAACGGCTTTCTGTTTAACACCATCCATGGCACCGACACAATATGCGCCGGGCAGACACCCAACCTGCTCACCGGAAGCAATCCCAAAGGCGGTAACGGCAACTATACCTTTGCCTGGTACAAGAGTACTGACAGTATCACATGGGACAGTATTGCCAATACACGTGACTACCAGCCCGGTGTTCTTTACCAGACTACTTTTTATCAGCGTATTGTCAGGTCAGAAGGCATTATCGATGAAAGCAGACCAATCAAAGTGTTGGTTTATAACGCCATCAGCGGCAACACACTCACAGGCAATGACACCTTATGCTATAATGCAACAGCAAAACAAATCACAGGCACCACTTCACCGGTACTCACCGGCGGAAATAACAACTTCACATATCAGTGGCTCTACAGCGCCGATGGCAACTCCTGGAATAATATCACAGGAGCCGTCTCAGTCAGTTATACACCACCAGGTTCACAAATAAGCACCCGTCAGTACCGCAGACATGTTACTTCTGCCAAAGTCTGCAGTGACACCAGCAACAAGGTTGAAATTACTGTTCTGCCATCAATAACATCCAATTCATTTGTTACTGAAGATACACTGATCTGCCAGAATTTCAGTCCAGGCCCCCTGAATGCCATAACACCACAGAACGGCGATGGCAGCTATAGTTATAAATGGCTTCAGAAGCCGGCCTCAGGAAACTGGACCGAGATCAGCTCAAGCAATATAATGCAATTCAACCCTGGCCCGCTGAGTGAAACCACCCGGTATCGCCGCATTGTCTTTTCAGGTAACGATAATGCCTGCATTGATACTTCAGAATACAAATCAGTGAATGTATTAAACGCCATAACCAATAACCTTATCAGCATTGACTCCTCGCACTGGTGCGCGGGCGACAGTCCGGATGAAATCACAGGTCAGCTTCCTGCCGGCGGTGAATCAGGGTCATACAGCTATCAGTGGCAGATAAGAACTTCCGGTGACTGGAGCAATATCACCGGTGCTACCGGCATCGGTCTTACACCTTCAATGGTTGAACAAAATACTGACTTCAGAAGAATTGTTGCATCAGGTGAACTGCAGATAACCGGCCGGTATGCGTGTTACGACACTTCAGCTGCCCTGCATCTGACCGTTATTCCTTATATTATTAACACCCTCAATCTCGATGATCAGACGCTTTGTCAATATAATACACCCCTTCCATTAAACCCGTCAACCAGTGTTACAGGAGGCAATAACACATTTTCATATCAGTGGCGTTTTAGGGAAGAAGGTTCAGAGTCCTGGGAAGACGCCCCCGGAGTTTCTGACTCACCAGGCTACACCCCGGGAGCCCTCGAAAAAACAACTTATTTCATCCGCAGCGTTACATCCGACATATGTGAACAGATCAGTGATACGTTAACTGTAAAAGTATTTCCGGTCATCACCAACAATCAGATTGCCGGAAGCCCTGTCCAGTATACATGTTTCAATACCTCCATACAACTGCAGGGACCTGGTTATGAAGGGGGTAAAGAAGACGATTATACTTTCCTGTGGGAACAAAGCTCCGACGGCACCTCGTGGTCAGACGCTTCGGGTTTAACCGCCAATACCCTTGCTGATTTTGAATCAACAGCACTGACTGACAGCATCTTTTTCCGCAGGACCATTTTTTCCTCCGCCGCCCTGAAAGAATGCACAAGCACCAGCGACTCGATATTGATCCTCATTCATCCTCTGCCCACCGGCGATCTTATTGCCTCAGTCGATACCATTTGCGGCGGTGAATCATTGTACATCCCTTTCCGGGTTTCAGGTGGCCAGGGACCATATACAGTCACCATCGGGGCTGATGATCTCAACAATGTCTCAAAATCGGAAATCATGGCCTTAACGGATTCAATCCTCCTGGAATTTAATAATGTCGAACGAGACTATGATGTTGGCGTCTTTTCTATAAGGGATGCCAATGAATGTTATGCTGATGCTTCCGGCTTTACCAATAAACACATTGTTACCGTATATGCTGTTCCTGATGCCGATGCCGGCGATGGTGGCCGCGTATGCAGCAACCAGTTCACGCTTGCAGCTGAATCCCCGCTGCCATCACACACAGGTTTATGGTCTGTGCCAGGGGGTACTTTTACTGACCCTACAAGTCCCTCTTCTCTGGTCACCGTGGACTATTATGGTAATATTTCCATGGAATGGACTGTCACCAACTGGCATTGTTCCGATTCTGACACCACTGTCGTTATCTTTGACGAACAGCCTTCTGTAATTGATGCCGGCGATGACCAGATACTTGATTTTCTTTATTCCACTCAGCTTGATGCCCTTCCGCCAACAGTCGGATCCGGCACTTGGAAAGTGGTGGAAGGCACAGGTATTATCAACGACAATACATTATACAACACCTCCATTACTGAACTGGCATCAGATAATTTAATCCGGTGGACCATTGTCAACGGTGTATGCCCCGAAATTAAGGACTCCGTGAGAATAACCGTGAATGACCTGGATATACAAAAGGGATTTACTCCAAATGGTGACTTCATCAATGATGATTTTGTCATCCCCACACCAAACGCTGAGAGAATTGAAATAAAAGTTTTCAATCGTACAGGAGTCCTTGTTTTTGAATCAGATGACTATACACAGGGAAAACTGTGGAACGGTGGCTTTAACAATGACGACAGCCGTCCCTGTCCCGAAGGTACCTATTATTATTGGATGAAAGTATGGGTAAGAGGCAGTGCAGAACCCAGGGAATATAAAAAGTTTATTGAGATCCTGCGATGAAAAAGCTCATACCGGTCATATTAGCGATGATGTTGTTGTCAGCCTCAAGCCGGGCGCAGGATAAAAACATCCTTTTCAGCCAGTACAGGTTTAACGGCCTGACTTTGAATCCGGCCTATGCCGGTAGTCACGAAGTATTCAGTGCCAGCTTTCTGGGCCGTCACCAGTGGTTGGGTTTTGAAGGAGCGCCGAAAGACTATGCCCTTAATTTCCACTTTCCGGGGAAAAATACCAAAACCGGATGGGGCGGCAATATGATCTATGAGAATATCGGTATCCGCACAACCATGGGTGCTTATGCCAACTATGCCTACCGCATCCTGATGGGTTCAGGAACACTCTCCCTGGGACTGAAGGCAGGCATTGCATCAGCACATCAGGAGGTGCTGAACCTCAGCGATAATGATCCGGTCTTCAGCGAAAGCACATCTGACTATTTTCTGCCTAATTTCGGGATCGGACTGTATTATTATTCCGATAAAATATTTGCGGGCTTTTCCATTCCCCTGATTCTGGGTTATACAAGCAATGATAACGGTGAAGTTATAATCGACCATGATTTTTCCAGATATACTTATTATCTTACAAGTGGTATACACCTCTATCTCCAGGATAACTGGCGTATTACACCGTCCCTCCTGGCTCAATATGGCATCAATTCGGGTCTGGTTGTCGACGGAACCGTTAGCGCTTTATACAGGGATGTTTTCGGGGCAGGCCTTTCCTACAGAACTTCCGGAGCCCTGATCATGCTCCTGAACTACCGGGTGAATTACCAGACTACTGTCGGACTGGCCTATGACTTCGGATTCAGCGGTATCAACCAGTATAACCGTAACTCACTTGAAATTGCCCTGCAAATTGATCTCGGATTTAAAATTAACCGTGCAAATCCTATGATATTCTGATATGAAGATGCGCATTGCCATATTTACTTTTTTAACTATCCTCTGCACCAATGGGAATATTCATGCGCAAAAATTTTTCAGTGTTCGTAAGCTTCCTTTTAATGGTCCCCTGACTCAAGAATTTGCACCTGCCATTTATAACAATGGCATCGTATTTTGTTCTGACAGACGAAATAAAATTCTCTTCAGAGCTACCGACCTGTTGGACTATAACAACACCAATCTGTATTGGTCAGAACAGAAAAAGCCGGGCAAATTTGGCAATGAGCAGGAATTTGCCAGAGAACTAAACACACAGTATCACGAGGGATCAGCGACCTTCAGCAAAGACGGAAAAACCATTTATTTCACACGCAGTATTGATGCCGCTAAAAAAAGAGGTAACAGCCTGCGGGGTGATACAGCCCTGGGCATCTTCAGCTCGGAATACATCAATGGAGAATGGACAACACCAAAACAATTTCCTTTCAGCCGGCTTAATATTAACACAAACTTCCCTTGTCTTTCCGAAGATGGCCGCCAGCTTTTCTTCTGCAGCACCGACCCGAGGGGATATGGTAATTACGACATCTATGTTTCGGAGATCGTGAATGGGCAACCCAGGAATCCTGTTAACCTGGGGCCTGAAATCAACACACCTGAAAACGATGGCTATCCCTTCCTGCACAAAAGCGGCCGCCTTTATTTCTCTTCCCGCGGCCATGGTGGCAGAGGAGGACTGGATATTTTTTATACCGAGTTTATCAATGGCGAATGGCAGGAACCCGTTGCCCTGCCTGATCCTTTCAACACTATAAACGACGATTTCGCCCTTGTCATCAACGAAACAGCTGACACAGCATATTTTACTTCCAACCGCGGCAATTCCCTTGATATCTATATGGCTTATTCTACCCTGCCTGTCTTTGCCGACTGTCCCGGGCAACAGCAAAACGATTATTGTTATACGTTTTATGAAGCGCGTGAGATGAACCTGGATACTACCCTGTTTAATTATGAATGGAATCTGGGAGACGGTACCATAGTAAGAGGTCTGACAGCTGATCACTGTTACGCCACAACAGGCAACTACACCGTCCAACTCAATGTTATTGATCTCGTTACGGGTGAAATATACTATAATGAAGCCACCTATAACCTGGCAGTAGAAGACATTGTACAGCCATATATAACGGCTGTGGATACAACCTATGTGGGTGACGAAGTTCAGTTCAGCGCCCTGAAATCAAATCTTGACTTCACAATAGACGGTTATTACTGGGACTTTGGCGATGGTACAAGGGCTGAAGACAGGGATGCCATTCATTACTACAGGAAACCCGGAATATATAACATTCAGCTTGGCGTAACCAGTGCCGTTACAAATGAAGACGAATTCCCCGAAAAAGTCTGTGTCGTCAAAAAAATATTGGTACTGCCCCGAAACCGATAAAACATACCGTGGTATGGATTTTGTTAAAACTATTCATAATATTTAACGTATAGTTATAAAATACTGCCTAAATAACTGATAATATGAAGAAGATATTACTTGTGCTGATAGGATTTGCCCTGCTGATGAATGGTATCTCACAACCGGTTCCGGCCGGCGATGAGAATATCCCGCACCTGATGACCTTTGGCCCGAAAGCCGGGACATCATGGGGTGATGATGACTTTTCACAGACCTTTTTCTTTCTGATTCCCAAGAAGTTTACCCAGGCCATTTACATCCGTGTTTATGATCCTGATATTGGCGGACAATGTGATGAAATAAACGGATTGTGGGATACGAAAATGACCTATTCGGTGTACGGCGGAAAGGAGTGTTATACTCACAAAGATGCAACAGAAACACAGCCTCGTGGCAATTATAAAAGCGGCAACCTGCTTGCGTCGAAGTCATTCGGCAATCAGCCCAATTATGATAAAAACTGGTACACCTTCGGACCTTTCAATCCGACAGAAGGTGAATATGTGTCAAAATGGGATGCTTACATCTTCAAAATAATCTGTGACGGTTTTGCCGGCGATGATGGCAACCTATACCGTTACTACCTCAGCACCTTGCCAAACCAGAACAAACCTGTTGAAGGCGCCAACGCCTTTGCTTATGAATATTCATTCCGCATGCACGACGACCCGAATGAAGTGTCACATATCTATCCTTTTGTTGATGACCGTACACTAACAGTTAAACTGGCTAACTTTGACTGGGACAGCGACGGCATTATACGCACCGTATCTGTTGCACGTCACGGTCAGCTGACCAAAGTATCAGGTGAGGATGTCTGGATTGAAGATGAATTCAAAATCTTTGAAGAAGAAAAGAACACATCACTCGATATTCAATTTATTAAAAAGAAAAACCCACCGGTCAGGAATAATAATGTGGTTGTAAACGTGAGAAACCAGTACGGTGAATTACTGCCTTTCTATGTGATACCTATTGGCGGGGTACCTAAACCGAGAACGGAGATTGGCGCAACAAAAAAAACAGCACAATAAACTAACCATTTATGATACTTAAGAAAATAAGATCCAGCATTGTATTTATCTTTTTATTTGCCGGTCTAACAAGTTTCTCACAACATTATAAAGTTAAAAACTACAACATACAGGATGGGATATGCCATCCTTTTGTCTATACACTTAACCAGGATACCAGGGGATACCTCTGGGCAGGGACAGGCGAAGGTTTATGCCGCTTCAACGGGTTTGACTTTTCACAAGCAGCTGTTAACGATTCACTGAGCGGACAGGTAGCTGTTATCAGCTTCAAAGATGCTGACGGGAACCTGTTGTTCGGATTCAACAATGGCGCTCTTATCCGGTATGACGGTAAAACATTTGAAACCGCTTCACCAATTGTAAACATCAAAAGTTCCATTACAGGCATTGTCCAACTTGCCGGTAAGGATTATTTACTGGCCACACTGAATGATGGCTTGATCCTGCTGAATCAGGACCTTTCCGGAGGCAACCAGATAGAAGGCCTTCAGGAAATGATGCTGACAGCTCTGTGGTCTGATGGAAAAATAATATTAACAGGCTCACCCGATGGATTAACCATTTACGAACTCACATCCCCCGGCAAACCATTGATGCTTGTCTCATCTGTTGAAGAACTGTCGTTTCACAAGATACAGGACATCCGGCAAAGCCTCGACAAAAAGGCATTGTGGATTGCAACTGAAGATGCCGGAGCCTACAGACTTACCCTCACAGGAAAATCATATTCCATACAGCCGGTAGGCGAAAAATTTGGACTCCACAATAAAAACATCCAGTCTGTCTTTGAAGATTCGGAAAAAAACCTGTGGCTTAGCTCCCTGCATAAAGGCCTCTATAAACTGACCGACCAGGACCAGCAAGGACTGTTTGCAACTATGGATCACCTCGATAAAACCAATGGTCTGCCTGGAAACGCCATCAAAGATGTCTTAGAAGACGCTGAAGGTAACATATGGATAGCCACTTATGGTGAAGGCCTTGTTCAGATGCTCAGCCAGGCATTTTCATTTTATACGTTTAACATACCCGGCATTGATAATAACATAAGTGCTATACTGTCATTCAACGGTTCAGTCTGGATCGGGGGTAACGGTACAGTGGCTCGTACAGACCCGGAGAAAAAAGTTAGCCCTGTTATCTATAACAGACGCAACGGCGTGCCTCAGGATAAGATCACAGCCCTGACAGGATACCAGGGTAACCTGTACATAGGCACTGAAGCCAGTGGCCTGTACAAAATTAACATACAAAACGGCGTGACTCAAAAAATACACTACTCCGATAATTCACTCGGCAATACTGTACAATCCCTGACAATAGCTGATGAAACCATTTACCTGGCTACCCGTGACGGGGTTTATACAGTAGATATCAAAACCGGAGAAGTGGCAAATTACAGTACGTTAAACGGACTTCCCCATAACGACATAAAACATATACTTGTAACAGCTGACAACCGGCTGCTTTTCGCTACAAGAACAAATGGAATTTATGAAATAAACGAAAACGGAGAAGTTCTTCTTGCTTATCCGGCCGGCAGAATTGAACAGGAATTCAATGTTATTGCCCAGGATGCATCAGGGAATATCTGGGCTTCCACGTACGGTGACGGCGTTTACAGGTTCTCCTCTGACACTGTTATGAATTTTACAGCCGCAAATGGTTTAAAGTCAAATTATTGTTATTGTCTTATTCCGGGTCATCGAAGTATATGGATTGGTCACCGCCTTGGCATCAGCCGCATCAACACAGAACATTTTACTACCCAGGTCTATGATGTCACAAAAGGCATTACCGGTGACTGTAATTTTAATGCAACCGGTATAAATAATACAGACATTGTTTATTTCGGAACAACAGAGGGCATGATCAGCTATGATCCTTCAATGGAAAAAGACAGTCCTGTGCCGCCCTTCACTAACATAACCAAATTGCTTATATCTGATAAGGAATATGACTTTAACCAGGACATTGTACTGCCTTATGCACTTTACAAACTGAGAATTGAGTTCATCGGACTGTCATACAGTGATCCGGCAGCCGTTAAGTATCAATATAAGCTTGAAGGACATGATCTTGAATGGTCGGAGATCACATCGCTGAACGTGGTCACATACCCCCGTATCGAAGACGGAGATTATACCTTCCTTTTAAGGTCTTTTGACAGCAACGGTTTAAGCCAGGAAACACCGGTATCTTTTCATATCCGGGTTAAACTGCCCTTCTGGAAAACATGGTGGTTCTATACCTTATGCGGACTTGCTCTGCTGCTGTCAGTCATTGCCATCATAAAATACAGGGAAAGAAAACAAAAAGAGCTGCAGGAATATCTTGAGACAGAACTTGCTGCCCGCACCAAAGAAGTTGTTGAACAGAAAGAAGAAATTGAACTGAAGAACAGAGATATTACCGACAGTATCACATACGCCCAGCGTATTCAGGCCAGTATTCTTCCTCCTGTTAAAAGGCTGAAGCAGAATTTTTCGGGCAGCTTTGTATTCTATCAGCCCAGGGACATCGTATCAGGGGATTTCTATTGGTTCGATAAAGTCAATGAAAATAAATTCATTATTGTCTGCGCCGACTCTACCGGTCATGGCGTTCCCGGTGCCTTTATGTCGATGATCGGCACAACGCTGATTAAGGACATCTGTTTCAGGGAAGCCGGGAAAGCTCCATCTGAAATCCTCAAAGTCCTCGATACAGAACTCGGCAATACCCTTAATCAAAACCTCGAAGACGGGACAAAACCACCAGATGGTATGGATATTATCGTCTGTGAAATCGACCTTAAGACAAATTATATGCGGTATGCCGCTGCCATGAGGCCTCTTGTGGTTTATAAAGACGGTGAACAGATCTATCTTAAAGGTAGCCACAGCTCAGTGGGCGGTGTTTACGACAGGGAAGGAAAATCTTTCCAGGATGAAGGACTGCAACTTACCCAGGGCGATATCATTTACATTTTTTCCGACGGCTATCCCGACCAGTTTGGCGGTACCATGGGAAAAAAATTTAAAATGGTACGCCTGAAAAATATGCTGGTTGACATCTACCAAAAACCTATGGACGAACAATATGTCCACGTAAAAAACACCTTTAAACTCTGGAAGGAAAACTATGAACAGGTTGACGACGTCCTGTTCATGGGCATAAAAATCTGAGACACCCCCGAACAGATCAGAATGAGATTGAGAATGACGAAGGTCAAGACACCCTGCCAGGGTGTCTTGACCTTCGTATTGGATTTTTTTGTATATTTTCCGATGGAATTAAACCTTTAAAGGCCAATATACATGAAAAAGTCAGCTTTTCCTGCTTTCGCATTATTTTGCGGATTAGCCCTGAATACACCAACCTATGCGCAAACATCTTCACAGATAACAACTCCGACCCAGCACTTTGGATTTACGCCCGGTACTGAGCGAATGCTTTTTAATTACCAGCCTCTGGTGGATTATCTGATGAAGGTTGATGAACAGTCTGAGCGGGTTAAAATGATTGAGATCGGCAAATCTCCCATGGGGAGAAAAATGTATATATGTTTTGTCTCAACGGCTGAAAACATTGAAAACCTGGATCTTCTTCGTGAAATCAATAAGACCCTTGCCCTTGATTCAACCCTGACACAGGCTAAACGGCAAAAGCTCGCTGAAGAAGGCAAAGTTTTTATCCTGGCTACACATTCCATGCACTCAACCGAGGTAGGCCCTGCGCAATCAGTTCCCCTGCTTGTGCATAGAGCAGCCATCGGTAGCGATACTGCCCTGTTGAAATGGCTCGAAGATGTTGTGTATATGGTTGTCCCCAACCACAATCCCGACGGTATGGACATGGTGGTTGATCATTATAATAAGTACAAAGGGACTAAATACGAAGGATGCTGGATGCCTGGTTTATATCACAAATATGTCGGCCATGACAACAATCGTGATTTTGTGACACTGACCCAGGAAGACAATAAAATTATTGCCCGGATTTTTAATAAAGAATGGTATCCCCAGGTTTTAATCGAAAAACATCAGATGGGGTCAACCACCGCCCGGTATTTTGTACCACCCAATCATGACCCGATAACCGAAAATATTGATGAACGCATGTGGAACTGGACCTGGGTGTTCGGGTCGAATATGGCAAAGGACATGACGGCTAAAGGTCTGGCAGGTGTAAGCCAGCATTACCTTTTTGACGATTACTGGCCTGGAGCCACAGAAACAGCCATGTGGAAAAACGTCATTTCTTTGCTTACGGAATGTGCCAGCGTCAGCACGGCCACTTCCATATTCATTGAACCCAATGAACTGACTGCCGTCGGCAAAGGGTTGTCGGAATATAAGAAAAGCATCAACATGCCCATGCCCTGGGAAGGAGGATGGTGGAAGCTTAGCGACATTATTGATTATGAGCTGGTTTCCGCTGCTTCAGTTATTAAAACTGCTGCATTTCATAAAAGCGAAATTCTACATTTCCGCAATGAAATTTGCAGAAAGGAAATTGACAAAGGCCGGAAAGAA
>JAFGTR010000164.1 GCA_016934055.1 Bacteroidales bacterium
ATCACGTGGCACGCATTCCTGCCTGCCGAAACGGCAGTGCAGGCAGGTTTTTTCGATGCCCGCTCACAACTTGTCTGTTTTGTTTTTTCAACCCTTAATTCGCATTATTAACAGATTATTATGGTTTAATTGTGGTATTAAACTCCGATGTTGGTAACTAACATAACACCATAATATTTAATTTCCTAACTTTGAGAATCTTGAAATATTTTTACGAATATGCTGAAAAAGAGATTGTTGTACGGTCTTATTTTTATTCTGACCATATTGCTTTTTTCCCTTGTGTTTCTCAACAGGAATAAAAAACTGGGCCCGGGTGAACCATTGCAGGCTGTGCCCTTTGATGCTTCGGTGATTATGAAGATCAACAATTTTGAAGCTTTGCTGAAAAAGTTTTATTTGGAAAGCGGAATATGGCATGAACTGAAAAGCATTCCTTCATATCAGAGGATTGATTATCAAATGCGTTTTCTGGATTCTGTTTTGCTTTCAATTTCTGAAGTACGTCAATTATTGACCAGCAGTCCCTCATATATGTCGCTGCATTATACCGGTAAAGATAAAATAGGTCTGTTGTACCTGTTTGAAATACCAAATCATTTGAGTGAACGAAAAATACATACCCTTATTTCGCATTTTGTTGCCAAAAATGGCACCATTACAGAACGGAACTATGACGGCAAGAAGATATTTGATGTCAGACTACTGGATGAAAGCAAGTTAAGAAATTTTTCCTTTGCTGTCGCAAAGAATATTTTTATGCTTAGTTTTTCTTCTTTGTTGCTGGAAGATGCTATGCGGCAGATAGAAGATGATTATTCTGTTGCTGGTCAGCAAGGTTTTAAAGATGTATTTTTAACAGCGGGTAAAAATGTGGATGCCAATATATTTCTGAATTTCAAAAACCTTCCCAAAAGTTTTTCAGTTGGTTTTAAAAACGAATACAAAGCTGAAATCAGGTCATTTACAACCTTTGCAGATTGGGGTGAGTTGGATGTGAATATCATGAGTGATGTGTTATTGCTCAATGGTTTTATTATGTCTCCTGATTCTGATTATAATGCAGTATCTGTATTTAATCATCAGACTCCTCAAAAAATAACGGCTGATGAGTTATTGCCTTCTTCTGTTGCTTCCTGTCTTGTTTTATCTGTTTCAGACCCGGGGCAGTACTTTTCAGACTATCATAAGTATCTGAAAGCGCAGGGTAGATATAACCAGTATTCCAGAAGCCTGGATGTGCTGGAAAACACTTATGAAATTGATTTTTTACAGGCTTTTAAGGATGTATGGGACACCGAGATTGTCATTGCGTTTGACGCTGCATATACCGGCAATAAAAAGCCTGCTTCATACCTTTTGTTGAGAGTCAGGAGCCAGGCTCTTGCTGAAGAAAGGTTCAACGGAATCATACGAAAAATGGCCGAAAAGGAATCAGTCTCACCAAATCGGTATACATCGGTGTTTAAAATCGATAACGAATTGTCATACAACATATATCAACTTCCCATTCGTAAGCTTTGCGGTAAGATATTCGGAGAATTGTTCACCAACATTGATGAGCATTATTTTGCCTTTGTGGAGAATTACCTGGTATTTTCTGATTCAAAGGCTTCACTTGGCAAGTTATTGCACAATATGGTGCTGAATAAAACCCTGATCACCAATCAGGCCTATAAGGATTTTAAAACCAACATGGCGCCCAGATCCAACCTGTATTTTTATGCCAATATAGGCAGAGCCAATGCGGTTTTTTCCAGGTACCTTGCAGATCCTTTCCTGAAAGTCTGGAACGAGAACATAGAAACCTTTCAGAATGTTCAGGTTTTTGGATTTCAGATGTATTCAAGCAATGGTATGTTATACTCAAATGTGTTTATGAAACATTTTACCGAATTTAAAGATCAGCCCCATACAGTTTGGGAAAGCCGGCTTGATACTACCATTGACATCAAACCTGTATTTACTTTAAATCATGCCACACGTCAAAATGAAGTGTTTGTGCAGGACCAGAGGAACAACATTTATCTGATCAATCAGGCAGGCCGCATTTTATGGAAGATAAGGCTAGACGAAAAGATTACCGGTGAAATATTTCAGGTTGATTATTATAAAAACGGTAAACTGCAGATATTATTCAGTACGCCGAATTATATCCATCTGATTGACCGAAACGGCAACTATGTTGAAAAATATCCCATTAAGCTGAGGTCCAAAGCCACAAATCCTTTGGCTGTTTTTGATTATGAGAATAACAGAAACTACCGGTTATTCATTGCCGGATCTGACAGGAGAATTTACGCTTATTCCCTTGACGGTTCACTGGTAAAGGGCTGGGATTTTGATAAAACAGAAAGCCATGTGAGGCAACCTGTAAATCATTTCCGTGCAGGTAACAGGGATTTTATCGTTTTCGGTGACCGGTTAAGGACTTATATCCTTGACAGGCGAGGCAATACAAGGGTTGATGTAAAGGCATATTTTCCCAAATCGGAACGTAATGATTATGTTTTTGATAATAAAGGAAACGCAACTGACAGCAGAATTGTAATTACCGATACTGCCGGATTGGTACATTTCATTTATTTTAACGGCAGACACACCACAATGGATATGGGAAGGTTTTCAGGCGATCATTTTTTTGATTATAAAGATATAGCCGGTGACCGCAGAAGTGAATATATTTTTCTTGAAGAATCCAGGCTGCAGGTGTTTAAAGAAGATAAGGAAAGACTTTATGAATTTGATTTCAAACACAAAATTGATTACAGACCTTTGTATTATCATTTTGCCTACAATGATAAAAAACTGGGCATTGTATCACGTGAAGAGAACCTGATTTACCTGATAAATAATGATGGCAAGATATATAAAGGATTTCCGCTGAGAGGCAATTCTCCTTTCAGCATCGGGCATTTTAACAGAAATTCTTCAACTTTTAATTTAATTGTGGGCAGTAATGATAACTTTTTATACAATTATACAGTACAATAGAAAGGATTGAAGCTTAATGCCATGAAGCAATTATTAAAAAAACCATGGGTGCTTGCGGTACTTTCATTTTGTTTGTCAACAGCATGCACCAAAGATTATGACTTTGACAAGTTATCAGGGAATATAGAATATGATCCGGCCATTGATGCTCCAATAGTCTGGGGTTCTTTGACAGCCGAAGATATGTTTGCCAGATGGGATTCATTAATGGAGAATAAGGGGGATACAGTTGTCCTTGTTTTTCGTGATGATTCTTTGTTTTATTTTGATGCCAGGGATTTTTCCGGTGTTATGCAACAGGACACCTCAGAATTCAACCTTGAATCATCCGTAGCTTACCCGTTCATGCCATCAGACAGTATTGCCATTGACAGTACTGACATTTACAGTTTTAACCTTGAGAATAACATGAGGATTGACAGCCTTTTTATCAATGAAGGTTTCCTGATGATTGAGGTCTCCTCATCTTTCAGGCATGCCGGTATGCTTACAATAGACTGCCCGGAGATTTATATTAACGGTCAGGTGTTTCATAAGAAAATCCAGATCAGCAGCACAGATGGTTCATTTTACCAGAAAACACTTTATCCTTTGGAAAATGCAAAGATATATGTCAATAATACCGTTCCGGGCGAGGGATCTGTTCAAAATATATACCACCTTGTGCTGTATAACAATCCGGGACAAGGTATTTCAATTGGGGACAGGGTACAGATCCACTTCTCTTTGGTTGACCTTGATAAATTTGAAGTTTTGTTTGGTTTTGCCGGAAATGACAGTTATTCTGTTGACACAACCATTTCTACCGGATTAGGAGAAATATCAGGGATCTCGGGCAGTTTCTCTGTTACAGATCCCCGGATAAACATAACTTATGTTAATACTTTCGGTTTGCCTGTGGGCATTGACATGCAAATGCGGGGTTTGTTCAATGACGGGCACAGCGTTTTAATCGACCCGGCAGAACAGTTTATTGAGGCTTCTGATGATTACCTTCAGCCTGTGACGGTAGGTTCATTGCAGTATAATCGCACCACCATCCCTAACATTCATGAGTTTTTGACTTTCCCGACGCCGGACAGTCTTGTTGCCGATGGTGAGGCAAGAGGTAATCCGGGTGTCAGCGATGCCCGTAATTTTGTGCTTAATAACAGTGCAATACAGGTTGGTATTGAAATAGAGGTGCCGCTTGCCTTTGAAGCAGATCTCCAATTACGGGACACCTTCAGGTTAAACGTTGAGAAAGTCGATGCTGTTGATTATGTTGAATATGCGAACCTGCATTACCGGATAAGAAATGAATTTCCGGTTCAACTTGATCCTTACATTATCTTGTACGATTCCGTTGCCGACGTTAACCTTGACACTATATTATTTGATGAATCACTTTCTGCACCTTTTATACCGGCAGCTCCTGTAGATGAAAACGGCGTAACTATTGTTTCACAGGTTGAAGAAATAACCGGTGTAATACGTCTGGATGCATCCTTGATGGACAACTTTTTTGGTCCGGCCAACAAAATGATCATGGTAGGAAGTTTCGGTTCATATCAAAATGAACATGTTGTCATTCTCACAACGTATAATTTTGACTTTAAGGTTAACCTGGAGGCGAAAATCCATTATAAGACCAATATTAATGATTCATCAAGCAATGATTAATATGGAAACATTAAAACATATAAAGCATGGTGCTTTACAATTGATGCTGGTTATAGCCGCTATTATGAATGGTTCAGGACAGGAAAGCAATACCCTGTACTTTATGAAGGGTGTGCCCCAGTCGTATCATATTAATCCTGCCACTCAGCCCGGATGCAGGGCTTACCTGGGATTGCCCGTAGCTTCTCCTTTTCAGCTTTTTGTTGAAAACTCAGCTTTTTCACTTGAAGATGTCATTTTTCCCCTGGGGGATTCGCTGGTGACTTTTATGCATCCTGATGCCGATAAGGAAGATTTTCTGAGCAATCTTGCTCCTGTTAATAACCTTCAGCTTTGTGTCACAACTAATCTGGGATCATTTGGCGCGAGACGGGGTGATGTTTATTACACTTTTGATTTTTCGGAGAAATTATTTACCCGGTTTTCATACAATGATGATCTGTTGAATTTCCTGTTAAAGGGTAACCAGAGAGGAGATTATTTCAATTTCAGCAATGTAGGGGTTGATTTTACCAGTTACTTTGAATACGCCAATGGAATGTCCAGAATTGTAAATGACCGGCTTACAATCGGATCAAGGGTGAAACTGATATTTGGCCATGCTAATGTTACAACAAAGATTAAGGATGTTTCCCTTTTAACTGAAGAGGACTGGACAGTAAATTCAGCAATGGATTTAAGGATTTCCCTGCCGGGAATTGAAATACCTACAGACGAAAACGGGGCATTTGAAGCGGAGGATATTGTATTTGATGATGAAATTGATCCCATTGAGTTGTTGCAGAGCTCTTTTGGTAATGTCGGACTTGGTCTTGATATTGGTATGCATTATACCTTATCAGATAAACTGACACTTTCAGCCAGCCTTCTTGATCTGGCAGGTATCCGTTGGAGTGCCAATACACATGTTATTCATCAGGATGCTTCTTATGTTTATAAAGGCATAGAAATTGATCCGGGCGATACAACTGCTATAATGGATAATTTTGTTGACAGCCTGAGCTCAACTTTCAGCTTTACTGCTGATGAAAATCCTTATTACACCATGCTTCCGGTGAAATTATTTGTGGGAGGACACTACCAGATTATCGATCAGATAGG
This sequence comes from Bacteroidales bacterium, assembly GCA_016934055.1. Classification (GTDB taxonomy): domain Bacteria; phylum Bacteroidota; class Bacteroidia; order Bacteroidales; family UBA10428; genus UBA5072. The sequence goes on from JAFGTR010000164.1 coordinate 5,758, forward strand.
GGTGGGTATTCTTTTAAGAACCGAGTATTACAAAAAAAGACTGCGGGAACAACTCACCCTGTCGGCTAATTTCTCACCCCTTGAGATTTTGGCCCTTTCATTGAGCTATACCATAATGAATAACACTTACAATAATTTTGGATTTGGGTTATCTTCAAGGCTTGGTCCTTTTAACCTTTACCTGGTATCAGATAATATCCCTATGCATTATGCTGTTGAGCAATCAAGTCAGATGTTGATCCCTTACCAGGCCAGGGTGATGAACCTGAGAATTGGTCTGAACCTGGTGTTTGGATGTGGTGAAGTCAGGAGGAAATTAAGAGACCTGCCGCTGGTTTATTAGAACCAGGAACCAAGAGTCAAGATCAAAGACAAAAGATCAAAGATCAAAGAAGGAAGAGAATGGGAATCAGAAAGAGAATGAGAATGGGAATGAGGAAAGATGGTGTTGTGTTTTCAAACCCGGAGGGTTTGTATGTTTATAGAAAGTGCATTTTTGATTGGTATTTGACCCCATTAGGGGTCACATGTTTATCAGCACAGGAAGATGATGAGAAACGGTAATCGGTAATCGGTGGTTTTGGGTTTGGTGTGATGGGATTTGGGGTATCGGAAGAACACTTCGAAAATTGTACATTGAACATTGTGCATCGGAAACCAATATAGAACCGGGAGTCAAGACACAGGAATTCAGAATTTTCAAGCCTTTTTGCCGGTGATTCTGACCGGCAGGTTCAATCAATAAATAATTGTTAACTTTGCAAAAAAAATATGGGATTTATCAGGACCATACTCATTATTGTTGTTCTTTATTATCTGATAAAGATTGTTATACGTTATATTGTGCCTGTATTGTTTGGAAATTATATGAACCGTAAGATGAATAGCTTTTCTGATCAGTATCATCATCAACAACATACTGCGGGCAGGAGGAAAGAAGGAGAGGTAACGATTGATACCTCAAAAGCCGGATCTTCACCACAAAAACGGAACGACCGTGGAGAATATATAGATTATGAAGAAATAAAGGATTAGCTATTGATTTATTAATCCTCCCTGGTTGTCAGTGCTTTTATCTTCTTTGCAAAATTTGAAGCAAAAACAAAATCATTAAGGTGTACATCACTGCTGTTGAGAATGTCTTCTTTAGAGCCTTCCCAGCGTTTACATCCTTCGTGAAGGAAAACAACCTTTTCCCCGATTTCCATTACCGAGTTCATGTCGTGGGTGTTGACAATGGTGGTGATGTCATATTCCTTGGTGATTTCACTGATGAGGTCATCAATCAGTAAGGCTGTTTTTGGGTCAAGTCCGGAATTCGGTTCATCGCAAAACAGGTATTTGGGATTCTGAACGATAGCCCGGGCAATGGCAACACGCTTTTTCATTCCTCCACTAAGCTCAGAGGGATAAAGGTTATTGACATTTTCAAGGTTTACCCTTTTCAGGCAAAAGTTTACCCTGTCTTTCTTTTCTCCTATTGACATTTCGGAAAACATATTAAGAGAAAACATCACATTTTCTTCAACAGTAAGGGAGTCGAACAATGCGCCACCCTGAAACAACATACCTATTTCACGGCGAAGATCCTGTCTTTCTTTGAAATTCATCTTAGTAAAATCACGACCGTCAAAGATAACAGATCCTTTATCGGCTTCATGAAGGCCAACAATACATTTCATAAGGACTGTCTTGCCTGAACCGCTGCGACCAATAATCAGGTTGGTTTTACCTTTATCAAAAACAACGGATATATCATCCAGTACGATCTCGTTCGAGAAAGATTTTGAAATGTTTGTTACAGTTATCATCAGGCCAGCATTAATTGTGTAAGAATAACATCGGTCATTAAAATCAGAATACTGCTGTATACAACACCTCTTGTACTTGATCTGCCTACTTCGAGGGCTCCGCCTCTTACATTATATCCGTGGAATGCTGAAACGGAAGTAATGATAAAGGCGTAAAAAACGGTTTTGATAAGGGCATATGTTATATAAAAAGGTATAAACCAGTATTGTATTCCATAAATATAGTCAGAGGAAGAAAGGGCTCCTGTGACAATGGCGGCCATCCATCCGCCAAAAAGTCCGACAGCCATTGATATTACGGTTAAAAAAGGATTAAAGACCATGGTCGCAATTATTTTAGGCAGGATCAGATAGCTGGCTGAATTAATGCCCATCATCTCAAGTGCATCAATTTGCTCGGTTATGCGCATATGTCCTATTTCAGATGCTATCTGTGAACCTACTTTGCCGGCCAGAATGAGGCCAACCATGGTTGAAGAGAATTCGAGCAGCATGGTATCTCTGGCAGTCAGTCCGATAAGATACAGGGGAATCCATGAATTATCAAGATTATAACGTGTCTGGAGTGTAATGACGGCTCCGATAAAAACCGAAACAACAATGACAATACCGACAGAGTTTAAACCGAGGCTCTCGATTTCCCTTATTGTTTGTTTAAGGTATATGCGAGGCTTTTGAGGACGGGAAAATATCCTTGAAAGGAAAATGACATATTCACCAAAGACCGAAAGAAAACGCATGACATTTTTTGTTCAAATTTAATGATATCAGTCTAAAATCAAATAAAGACTTCACTTTATCTACTGAATTGCTGACTCGATCAAATTTCTTAAGGAATAATGTTAAATTTTCCTATTTTCGTTAGACTATTGTTAAATAAATTGATCCAATGAACAGAAGCCATTATTGTATTATCATGGCTGGCGGTATCGGAAGCCGTTTCTGGCCGTTAAGCAGGACAAAAAAGCCAAAGCAGTTTCTTGATATTCTCGGAACCGGCAGGACTTTGTTGCAACAGACCTTTGACAGGTTAAAGAAAATTTTTCCTGTTGAGAATATTTTTATTGTAAGCAATGAGGATTATAACGATTTGATATTAAAACAGCTGCCTGAAATAAGGAAAAATCAGGTATTGCTGGAGCCTATGCGCAGAAATACTGCTCCATGTATAGCTTATGCCAATTACAGAATTCAGCTGGAGGATCCCAATGCCATTGTTCTGGTAGCTCCGTCTGATCATATCATTTTAAAAGAGTCAGAGTTTCTGGATGTTGTGAAAAAGGGGCTGGAATTTGTTACCACAAACGACAGTTTGCTTACACTTGGCATTCAGCCTAACAGGCCTGAGACAGGTTACGGATATATTCAGATAAACGGTGACAGGAAAAAGGCCATTGAACTGAACACCAGCATTCGTAAGGTTAAGACATTCACAGAAAAGCCCAATCTGGAAATGGCAGAGTTGTTTCTGAAAAGTGGTGACTTTTACTGGAATTCAGGAATGTTTATGTGGTCGCTGAAATCCATCCATAAGGCTTTTGAGTTATATCTGCCTGAGGTAGATGCCATGTTTAATGAGGGGATGGAGTTTTACAATACACCGCGAGAGGCTGAATTTATTTCAAAGGCATATCCCAATTGCCGTAATATTTCCATTGATTATGGTATTATGGAGAAAGCCGACAACGTTTTTGTCTTATGCTCAGACTTTGGATGGTCTGATCTGGGCACATGGGGTTCATTGTATGATACTTTAAAAAAGAACGAGGACAACAACACAATTTCAGGTTTAAACGTCTTCACATACAATACACAGAACTGTATCATTAATGTGCCTGAGGAAAAATTGGTCGTCATACACGGACTTGATGATTATATTGTTGTTGAGTCAGATAATATTTTATTGATTTGCAGGAAACAGGACGAACAGAAGATTAAGAATTTCGTCAATGACGTGAAAATAGAGAAGGGAGAAAACTTTGTTTAAACAGGAAACACTATTATGCTTCATCCCGCCATAAACTGAAAGGACTAATTAGGTGTATTGATACAAAAAAAGCTCCGGTTGAGGAGCTTTTTTTGTATAGTATATTTAAGTTTTAGTACTCCCAAAGATCGTGTTCGATATTGAAAAGCCAGTCCTTGATTTTTTCCGCTTCCAGCAAAGCATCTTCGCCAATGGCATAGGAATTGATCCACCTGTTATCATATACATTTGATTCAGCAAAGATATAACTGTTAAACCTGCGTTGCATGAAGAAATCGTCAAAAGATATCCGCTGTGCGTCATTATTGCGGTTAAAGATCTCATGGTTGGAAAGCAAAGGTCTTATTTCATCAAAGTATACCCAGAAGGTCTGTTCTTTTAAAATAATATCGGTAGGCAAGCCCTGGTCATCGAGTTTGTTATAGACACGAATCGGGCAGAGACCGATAATTCTGACGTTCATAACAGAGTGGTTACGATCGAAGAACCATTTTTCTTTAACCAGGATTTGTTTGACCTCATCCGTTTTACGGGGATTCTTAACAATGGATTCTACCAGTTGATTGGTGTTGACATCAACGGCCCTAATTGTATCAATACCGGCATCAAATACACCGTCAATCTGTTCCCGTGTAAGCGGGATGGTAAATTCATTGAGGCGGTCATCGGTTGAAAACGCTCTTATGCCTTCGGTGTCAATTCCATTCAGAATAAGTTCTACCAGGTTTATACGGTCGGCAATTGGTTTTGTCGGATAATATAAACAATGATTCTGTTTCTGTTTCAGGTCGATCATCCGGTAAATATCTTTTGCCCAGAAAACATCGGCTTCACGAAGGTAAGCATAAGGAATAGGATTTTTATTGGCGATATGTTCACGCGCATAAACCTCTGTGACCTGAGCCTGCGATTGTATTGAAATTGTTGCGGCTAAGGCAAATCCCACTAAAAAAATAACAGCTCTTTTCATTAGAATGTTTATTTAAAGTTCCTAATTTAATCTGAAATTAATGGTTGACAGGTCGCGGATACTTCCATCGGGCCCAACGGCCTTAATATCCTGAATATAAACCGGAGAACCTTTACCCAGCGTATTGATCAGGTTTTTTTGCTCATCCGTAAACCTGTTGTTTCTTGAAGAATACTGTTTAACAAATCCTTGTACAACTGAAAGAACTGTAAATTCAGTAACGGTGAATCTAAGCTCGAAGTCAAAGTCGGGTGGCATTGTTGCTGCAACACCGGTCTGTGCCATCAATTCAATTTTATTGATAGCGACTCCTTTTTTACCACCTACGGTAGCATAGGGGTCCGGTACAGTTTTAACACGAAACTCTTTGGATCCGACGCTCCTTTTTTTGCCGTCAAGTTCAGCAAATACATTAACCAGGCAGTTACCGGGCCTTTTAGGCCTCATGATGAATTTATTGCCACTGGGTATTAAGGAACCGTTGGTGGCACTGGCTGAGACCTGGCTGATGGGCACCCCGGCCACTGATATTTCCACAGGGTTATCAACACCCAGATAAAAAACATTCATTTTAGTAGGTGCAACAACGACACTTCCTTCGGCAACCTGGTATTCAGCGCTGAACGGACGTCGTATAGCCTGTCCTCCGGGGCCTTGTATTTCAATGATACCACCCCATTGCTTAAATCCGGTTGATGATCCGGAGCGTCTGAAGACACCTTTCCCTTTACCATGCTCAACTTCTAACTGGGTATAATTGATGCCTTCCTTTTTATCAATGTAGGTATTACCGGTTTCATCGGTTTTTTCCACCCATGGTTCTTTAACGCCTTCTGCGATCCAGATAACAGGATCCTGAGTTGTATCGCGGGCGGCAAGGTATATATCCGCCACGTATTCATTTCCCTTAATGACATAATTGGAAACCGGAATGACAACGGCCTCGAGTTCATTGAATTTTACCTCGCCTGCACTGATCTGAGAATACAGGTAATTGATTACTTCTGATTCGGCATTGCGGATATTGACCTGCTGTGAAGACATAATGGCAAGGAATCCCATCAGCGGTGTATGGCCGAATTTATGATATTCCCAGGTACGTTCTTCCGGTTTTCTGATTTTTGTTTTGGAAGGTGGTGGCTCTGTATCAAGGCCTTTCATTATTGATTCACGCAGTTTGGTGTTAACCGGGGGGACAAGACTGAGTAAAAAATCACGGTAAGCTTCGATTTCTTTTCGCAGTAAGGTGGCTTCACTTTTTTCAGTAAGCTCATTGCCGATCATAATCCTGCCGGGTGTATCGTAATCGGTGGTCGCTTTTATTTTATCACGGAAAATGGAATCTCCCTTAATTCCTTCGGATTTACCTTCGGCTTCTTTCAACACGTCAAGTTTCAAATGCTGAACGTATTTATTAAGACTGTCGGATCTCTGTTTTACCTGTTGGGCCAGGGCCATCCATTTGGCTGTTTTACTCTGGTTTAACTGGTATGCCTTACTGAATTCGTAATATACATCTTCGTTTTTTGTAATAATTGTTTTAAGTGTTTTTTCAAGGCCTTCATCAATAATTTTGAAGGCATCCAAAACACTGACCGATACGTTAAGTGCTAACATAGCTGTCAGCACCAGGTACATCATACCGATCATTTTTTGTCGTGGAGTCTCTTTGCCGTGAGCCATATTATCTTTACCTGATAGGGATTACTTGTTAATCATAACATTCATGGATGAAAGCATATTGCCGTAAATGCTGTTAAGAGAAGTAAGATTATCCCTTAACTTCATTATCTCATCCTTATACCGGTTTGTTTCATCGACAGAATCCTTAAGTTTGCGGATCATATCTTCAACACCGGAATATACTTGCTGTGCACCTTTCAGGTGTTCATTGCTTTCTTTTACCTGCAATTCATAAACTGAATTCAGAGCTGACAGGTTTTTATTAAGCGATTCCAGGTGACTTTCATAGTCTTTTCCTCCCTGTGCGATCAGCTGATTTTCGTTTTTAATGGTTTCAGCAATTTGCATATAGGTGTTGGAAACTTCGCTGCCTGACTGAGTAACCTGTTGAGCGGATTGTGCATAAGCACTGGCAAGATTTGCAGCAGATTCTTTGATGGCCCCGACAGAAGAATTGTAGGCTTCATTCATTGAACTTACGGTACCTGCGGCAGCCTGCAGATGTGAAAGAAATTCCTGGGTGGCAGCTGATGCACCTGAGATATCGGCAATACCGGATGCAGCCTTGTTCAACTTCTCGAGTCCGTTTCCAATGTTTTTCAGTGTATCCTCATTGATACTGGCATCTCCGAGTATATTTTCAATACGTTCAAGAGGACGGCCACCGAAACCCGGGGTGAGTTCCTGCATCTGCTCCATCTCATCCTGGTCTGTCATGCCTGAAAGTTCAGGATATACGAGTGTCCAGTCAAGTTCTTCATGCAAGGGCTCAAAAGCTGAAAAGAAGAAAATTACTGCTTCTGTAAACATACCGACGGCCAGCATAAAAGTTGCTCCTTTCCAGTGGTTGATCTTAAAAAGGGCGCCCACGATGACCACGGAAGCACCTAGTCCGTAAAGTTTGGACATGAATTTTCTCCAACCTGCGCTTTCAACAATATCAGATAGACTTGCCATAAGTTGATTTTTAAGTATGAAGTGAATTTTAGAAGTTACCCATATATGACCTCACACACCTGAATCCGATGTATGATTTTGATGTATCCTGGTATTCATAAGCCCGTGTTCCGTTTTGGAGGAAATAGGCAATATCTTTCCAGGAACCACCCCTGATGACTTTCCTTTTCATAACAGGAGGATCATCGGGATAGGCATTATATCTGTAATCAGGATTAAGATCGTGCGAAAACATATAGGCTGATTCGTCAAAGGCTGTGGAAGTCCATTCCGAAACATTACCGGCCATGTCATAAAGATTGAATTCGTTAGGCTGATAAGTGCCTACAGGTACTGTAACAACACCACCATCGTCGGCATAGTTGCCGCGCAACGGTTTAAAGTTAGCCAGGAAGCAGCCCTCCTTGTTACGGGTGTAGTATCCGCCCCACGGGTACATTGAATGTTCAAGATTACCGCGGGAAGCGTATTCCCATTCACTTTCAATGGGCAACCTGTAAGGATGAACTCCGGGATGTCCGTCAGCGGCAAGCGCATCATTTATCAGCTGTGTTCGCCATATACAGAAGGCTGTAGCCTGTTTCCATGAAACACCGACAACCGGATAATTGTCATAAGAAGGATGCCAGAAGTACATGGTGGTATAAGGCTCATTAAAAGAATAGGTGAAGTCAGCAATCCAGCAAAGGGTATCAGGATATACGTTAATCACATCACGGATGACGAAGGAAGAACGGTCTCTGACTTCGATCTGATCGCCATCGTTATTGATGATAAACCCTTCATATTTCTTTGTTTCGAAATTGTACCTGTTTGTCTTTTTGGCTGCCTGTTTCAGGTCAATCCAGAAATACTCGTACATAAGCTTACGGGTATCGATTTCTTTTTTGTTATAAAATCTTTCCTGCTGTGAAAGGTATAAATCACTGAGGATTTCATTAACCTCTTCATCACGGAAGTCTATTTTAGCATCCCAGTTAATGGCAGGAGGTTCAATCGGATTACCGAAAGCATCTTCGGTGATGACATAATCATCCAGTTGTTCACCCAACATTCTGCGCATGATTGAATCTCTCACCCAAAAAACGAATTGTCGGTATTCGTTATTGGTAATCTCGGTTTCATCCATCCAGAACGGATCAACGGTAACGGTTTTTGAAAAGGATGACTGTGCCCAGGCAACATCCTGATCACTTGGTCCCATATTAAAACTTCCTTGCGGAACAAAGACCATACCGAATGGTTCCGGCTCGTAAAACTTGGTTCGTCCCTCAACACCTGTAAGCTCTCCGCTTTTGTAGTTAGAACAACCGCTGATGATGAATATTGCCAGAACGAAACAAAAAGAAACGAACTTTTTCATAATCAAAGGTATTATTATCAATAATAACTAGTATTTTTTACTTTAAAATTAAGTATTTTTTTATAAAAACCTAATGCTCTTATATTTTTGTGCGGCTTTTTCAACACCCACCTTAAAAGAATAACTTATCATTATCTCATGCGAACCACTTTGATGGTTCATCAGATCTGTGGTTTCGAAGTCATAAGAGTATCCGATTCTCACGCCATTCAGTATTTCCAATCCAGCCATGCCGACAATTGCTGATCCGACTCTATAAGAAACGCCGGCCCAGATTTTTTTATTGTACCGGAAAGTGGAATTCAGATCAATTCTTGATGTGGCGCCATCAGATTCAATGAGTATAGCGGGCATAAACTCGAAAGCTGGATTAGACATTTGAAGGTTGTATCCTGCAGTTACATAATAATGCCTGATCATCTGGTCATTTGATCTTGTGGTGCTGGAAGCTGTTTCAGCCTCATAGATAAATTCATCCTCAAGGAGGTGTGTTGAAGAGACTCCGATATATAATTCATCGGTTTTATAAAAAATGCCTGCACTCATATCCACAATGAATTCATTCTGTTTGCCGCTGGGTATGGTGGCATCACTGCCAAATGGCACATGGCCGGGGCCGTCGGGAATATACCATTCGGGATCTGATAATTTACGGTTCAGAAATCCAACGCCAAGTCCTATTCCTAACCTTCCGTCACCTAAATTGATTTGATAAGCATATGAAAGAGAGAGGTTGATATCTTCGTTAAAGCCAATGTTATCGCTGAAAATAGATAAACCCACGCCATGATTCTTTTTAAAGAGCTTAAAGGGGGCATCAAGATTCAGTACGAGGTCTCTCGGGGTGCCATCACCAAAGCCAAACCATTGCTGGCGCAGCAAAGCACTTGCCGTAATCATGTCGTAACTTCCGGCATATCCGGGATTGATAGAGATCTGGTCAAACATAAACTGGCTTATCTGTCGCTCTTGTTGTGCGCTTAAGTTAGTAATTATGATTAGTAGACAAAAAACCTGAAAAATCCTTTTCATTTCATTACCATTTTACTTTTCACTTCTTCAGACAGCTAACCATTGTATAAAAAGTAAAATAAGTAAAAATATTGTATTCGTACAAATGGAAATTAACAGTTACATGTTAATAAATTTACGAATTTAATTTTACTCTTATACTGAATTGTGCCAAGAATGTTTCTTTTTTGGTACTGATCTTTAAAAAAAAATAAAAAAACCATTGACATTATCAGTTGATGCGCTGAAAAGTCCGCCACCATAAGTCAGGTATATCATGGTTTGAAGCTTGCTGGTATTCAGCTTGTGTACAGGCTATGCGGAATGATTTGCCCGTTTTAATCTGTGGTACTTCCATCCACCAGCGGTTAGTCACCTGACTCTTATAAAAGGTCAGTTCATGTTCCATGTCTTCATGGTTGATGATAAAAATTTTAAAGTCGTTGCTTTCAGAAGTCGGATTTTCAGTTCTTCGTTGTGAGAAGCCTTCAATAAAATACCAGATCATTTGTGCTGCCAGATGAGAAGTCTGGTAATGATGGTCAAAACGGGGATTTAATTCATAAAGGCCAAAACAGGATACCCGGTCACTCAATCCTGCATATCTTGACAGTTGACAGCTTTCCTCAGCATAAAATCCGTTGGGTGAAGGAAATAAGGTTGCGGGGGCATCTGACTGGCGAATGGCATTTATGTCAAAACTTACCATGTGTGCATCTCTGAGGCTGGGTTCGGCAAGAGTGAGATTATTGCGCAGCGTTCCAAGTCGTATGGCTTCAAATCCGAGTTTGTCGATCCGGGCAATATGTTTGTTATTGACAAGGTATTGCTGGTGTCCGAGATTGCAATAGCGGAAAAGGTTTGGACTTTTCCATATTGTTTGCAGGTATGTATCAGCAGTTATCGTATCGTCTCCGGTATTTATCTTTGCATCTATGGTTACAATATTAACCTGTGATTTTAACTGCTCAAGTGCCAGAAATACGCCATATGTAAGATCCTGTGATCCGCCCAGTATTATGCCGGTAACCTGGTTATTGAACAGTTCAAGCATGACATCGCGAAGTCCGAAATACGTATCAACCACTGAAGGTGTGAATTTCATGTTGCCAAGATCGATGATTTTGATTTTGTCACTAATCCTGGAAAGCGTATAAAGCTTGTCCCTGATACTGTCAGGAGCTTTTGACGTGCCTTCGTTCAGTGTGTTGCGCTCTTCCTGCACGCCCATGATGGCTATCCTGTAATTACTGATTTCATCAATGGGGTTGCTTGGTGTATTGACATGGATATTACTCCCGAACATATCTTCATCGAACCGGAAAGGCTTTTCAGGCTTATCCAGTGCTACAGGTTCAAAATAGTGATTCAGGTCCATGTGGCAGAATGTTGGTTATTTTTTCTTTTTCTTGCGGGAAGGTGCATCTTTTATCAGGGCAAGACACTCCTCATAGGTTATCGTTGAAGGATCAGACGTCTTCGGGATTTTGTAATTCTCTTTTTTGTATTTGATATAGGGGCCCCAGCGACCATTGAGGATCGATAGTTCAGCATCCTCCTGAAAGGTGCGGAGAACTTTCTTCTCATCTCTCAGCCTTTTCTCCTGTATGATCTCGATAGCCCGGCCTGCAGTAACAGAATAAGGATCATCGGTATTTTTATTCAGTGAATAAAAAGTTGAATTGTGTAAAATGTATGGTCCAAACCTTCCTATGGAAACAATAATGTCCTTGTCTTCAAATTTTCCGATTGTCCTGGGCAGCCTGAATAATTCCAGGGCTTCTTCAAGGGTAATGGACTCAAGGTTTTGACCTTTTCGCAGCGATGCGTATCTGGGTTTCTCAGAATCAGAGAGTTCCCCGATTTGCACTACGGCTCCGAATCGTCCCATGCGAACTAAAACGGGTTTGCCTGTTTCAGGATCTGTCCCGAGTTTTCTTTCACCTTTATTTACAGCTGACTTGGCCAGTGTCTTATTGACTTTTTCATGAAATGGTTTATAAAATTTGCCTATCATCTCAAACCAGTTGAGATTTCCCGTGGCAATTTCATCGAATTCCTTTTCTACCGAAGCTGTAAAGTTATAATCAAGAATATTGTTAAAGTATTCAACCAGAAAATCATTGACGATCATGCCGATATTATCGGGGAAAAGCTTGCTTTTTTCTGCGCCGGTGATTTCGGTCTTCGTATCTTCTTTAATGGTCTTGTTTTCAAGAATTATCTGTGTATACTTTCTTTCACGTCCCGGGCGATCTTCTTTCATCACATATCCTCTTTGCTGTATTGTTGAAATAGTGGGAGCATAAGTTGAAGGTCTGCCGATGCCCAGCTCCTCGAGTTTTTTTACCAGGCTGGCTTCGGTATATCGCGGAGGATTATGTGTGAAACGTTCGGTTGCCACAATATTCAAACAAGCCAGTGGCATACCTTTTTCAATGGGAGGTAAAAGCCCGGATACATCTTCTTCAGGTTCTTCATCACTTGATTCAAAATACACCTTTAGAAAGCCGTCGAATTTTAACACTTCACCTTCGGCAATAAATTTTTCAGTGGCATTGGATATGGCTATGGTGACGGTTGTCCTCTCAAGTTGGGCATCACTCATCTGTGAGGCGATGGTCCGTTTCCATATCAGCTCATAAAGCTTTTTCTCGGTGGCGTTTCCGGTGATGGTTTCTTTGTCAAGATGAGTTGGTCTTATAGCTTCATGAGCTTCCTGGGCTCCCTTGCTTTTGGTTTTATAGTTTTTCCGGTTACTGTATTGCTCACCAAAAGTTTTTTCGATGACATTGCTGGCTGCATCAAGGGCGGTCGTGGCCAGATTAACACTATCGGTTCGCATGTATGTGATCTTACCGGCTTCGTATAACCGTTGGGCAACAGTCATGGTTTGAGCAACAGAAAAATTGAGTTTCCGGCTGGCCTCCTGTTGAAGGGTTGAGGTAGTAAAAGGCGGTGAAGGTGATTTTCTGGCTGGTTTCTTTAAGATGTTTTCAATTGAGAAATCTGCTGTTTTACAGTGGCTCAGAAATTCCAACGCCTTTTTCCGGTCGGGAAATTTATTGTTAAGTTCTGCTTTAAGTTGATAACTTTTCCCCGATTTGTCGTTAACATAAAAAAGGGCATTAACCTTAAAGGATGATGTGCTTTTAAAGTTGATGATCTCACGTTCACGTTCAACAATTAACCTTACAGCAACAGATTGAACCCTGCCTGCAGAAAGCGAAGGCTTTATCTTTTTCCACAAAACGGGGGACAGCTCATATCCTACAATCCGGTCAAGTACGCGCCTGGCTTGTTGTGCATTAACAAGATCCTGGTTAATGCTGCGGGGATTTTTTATGGCATCATCAATGGCTTCTTTTGTAATCTCGTGAAAGACAATTCGTTTTGTTTTTTCCGGATCAAGATTCAACACTTCAGACAGATGCCAGGCTATGGCTTCTCCTTCACGATCTTCATCCGATGCCAGCCAGACGGTTTTTGCTTTCCTGACAACCTCTTTAAGCTCACTGACCACTTTTTTCTTATCAGGCGGAACAATATACTGAGGTTTAAACCTGTTTTTTATATCTATGCTTATTTCATTTTTTAACAGATCGCGGATATGGCCCATGCTCGATCTTACCTGGAAGTCTTTTCCCAGGATTTTCTCAATGGTTTTGGCCTTGGCAGGCGATTCTACTATTACCAGGTTGTTAATCATCCGGTTATTTTAATTAAAAATTTGCAAATAAACCAATTATGGCACTAAGTTCAAAATTTAATTCAAATAATTATTACTTTTACCTCCTGCCGGTAAAATTTTTCTTATGAAAAGAACGTTTAATGCGATTGTTACAACAACAGAGAATTTTTTTTTATATTTCAAATCCTATATCAACAAGATATCAAGTATGAACCGGAAAAAATTCAATAAAGTCTTCTGGGTCGTTTTCTGCACTCCTTTTGCTTTACTGGCATTGCTTCTTCTGCTTGCTGCCGTGGGGGCTCTGGGGTATATGCCCAGTGTTGAAGTGCTTGAGAACCCTGAGATCAATCTGGCTTCACAGGTTATTTCGGAAGATGGAAAAATACTCGGATCGTTTTATTATAAAAATCAGAACCGGACTTTTGTGGATTATAATGAACTGCCGCAACACCTGGTTGATGCTCTTATTGCAACTGAAGATATACGCTTTTACAGACATCCCGGAATCGACGCCAAAGGATTGGCCAGGGTGGCTTTCAAAACGGTTTTATTACAACAAAGAAGTTCAGGTGGCGGCAGCACCATTACCCAGCAGCTGGCCAAGCTGTTGTTTCATGAGCCGCCGGGAACAAAGATCGGGCGGATCAAACAGAAACTAAAAGAATGGATAATTGCTGTGCGTCTTGAGCGTGCCTATACAAAAGAAGAAATTATTACCATGTACTTTAATCAGTATGATTATCTTAATCAGGCTGTTGGTATCAAGTCAGCTTCTTATATCTATTTCAATACCATTCCTGATTCCCTGAAATTTGAAGAGGCGGCTTTGTTGGTCGGCATGGCAAAAAATCCTTACCTGTATAATCCTGTTGATTCAGTTAAAGCCATATCGACTAAAAGAAGGAGAAATATCGTACTCAACCAGATGAAGAAATATGGTTATATCGATGAACAAACCGGGGATTCTCTGAAAGAATTATCTATGGAGCTCGACTTCCGGCGGATATCACACACCGAAGGCCTGGCAACATATTACAGGGAATTTTTACGCAAAACAATGATGGCAAAAGAACCAAAACGTAAAAATTTCAGGGATTACGCTTCATATCAGTTGGACTCGCTTGAATGGGCTGATAATCCATTGTATGGCTGGTGCAACAAAAACAAGAAGCCTGATGGCAAGGCCTATAACCTGTATACCGATGGTCTGAGAATATATGTTCCTATTGACACACGTATTCAGCAGTATGCCGAAGAAGCGGTTGCAGAACACCTGGGGACCTTTCTTCAGCCCGCCTTTTTTGCAGAGAAAAAGGGAAAGAAGACAGCACCATTTTCTCCTGACCTGACGTCAAAACAGATTCAGGACATTCTTTGGAGGGCGATACGCGTTTCTGACAGAGGCAGATATTTATTAAACAGCGGCGTGACAGTGGATTCTATTTACAGAGCCTTCAAGACGCCCGTTCCAATGAAGGTTTTCAGCTGGCACGGTGATATTGATACTGTGATGACACCTCTTGATTCAATCAGGTATTATAAACACCTCATGCAGACAGGTTTTATGGCCATGGAACCACAGTCAGGGCATGTGAAAGCTTACGTTGGGGGAATCGATTTCAATCATTTAAAATACGACCATGTAACACAGGGCCGAAGGCAGCCGGGTTCAACCTTCAAGCCCTTTCTTTATATCCTGGCTATGCAGGAAGGTTTCAATCCGTGTGATGAAGTTCCAAATTCCCAGGTAATATTTTATGACAATGATTCAGTGTACAGCCCGAAAAGCAACAGCAGACCTGAAGACCTGAACCAGATGAAGACATTGAAATGGGGCCTGGCCACTTCGGAAAATAATATTTCAGCTTTTCTGGTCAGTCGTTTTAAACCAAAACCGATAGCCGATATTGCACATAAAATGGGAATTACCAGCTATATCGATCCTGTACCATCCATGATTTACGGAACCTCTGATATCAGTGTTGCAGAAATGGTATCATCATATGCTACTTTTGCCAACAAGGGCGAACATACTAAACCTGTTTATGTTATAAGAATTGAGGATAAAAACGGTAATGTATTAACTGAATTCAAACCCGAAAGGGTAGAATCAATCAATGAAAAAACGGCTTTCCTCATGCTTGATCTGATGCAGGGCGTTGCTGACTTTGGGACAGCCATCAGGCTCAGGTATCGGTATAACTTTACTGCACAGATCGCTGCAAAAACAGGAACCACACAGAATCACTCCGACGGCTGGTTTATCGGTATTACGCCAAAACTGGTTGCCGGTTGTTGGGTAGGCGCGGAGGACCGTTCGGTGCATTTTGACGAAATGAGCATGGGTCAGGGTGCTACTATGGCTTTGCCAATCTGGGCCATTTTTATGCAGAAAGTATATGCCGATACAACGTTGAATATTTCACAGGAGGATACTTTTGAAGTGCCGGCCGACATGCCATCCATCCAGAACTGTGAGGAATATGCTGAAAAATCTACTGATGGATTATACTACTGGGAGAATGAATGGTAGGAGACGATAAGTCGTGAAGATGGTCATGCAGTCGACCGGTCTGGCAGTCATGTGGTCAACTGGTCATCTGGTCATGCAGCCTCATAGTCTTTGATCTCTTATCCTGGTTCTTGATTTTGGTTCTCTCGCTGAGAGTATATTTGAGCTCAAATATGCCGAATTGACTTTTATCTTTCCGAAGCAAACAGATACTTCAATGCTTCTTCCACCTTTGAAACAGACACAATGGTTATGTTTTTTTCGGGAATTGTGATTTTATTCTCATAACCTGAAGAAATCAGTATTTTTTTATATCCCAGTTTTGCCGCTTCACGAATTCTTTGTTCAATACGGCTGACAGTCCTTATCTCTCCTGAAAGACCTATTTCAGCACTCATACAAATATTTTTATGAACCGGCTTATCGAAATTCGAAGACAAAACCGCAATGATCACAGCCAGGTCAAGACCTGGATCGTTGATTTTAATTCCTCCTGCAATATTCAGAAAGACATCACGGGTGGCCAGCTTAAAACCTGCCCTTTTTTCAAGCACGGCCAGCAGCATATTAAGTCTGCGAACGTCATAGCCTGTGGCAATTCTTTGAGGCATGCCATATGCCGCTGTGCTGACCAGGGCCTGTACTTCAATAAGAAAAGGACGTATACCGTCAATGGTGGCACCGATAGCGATACCACTCAGGCCTTCATTGTTTTTATTGATAAGGATCTCGGAAGGATTAACAACTTCGCGCAATCCCGACTGCAACATTTCAAAAATGCCGAGTTCAGCTGTTGTACCGAACCGGTTTTTTACCGGCCTCAATATTCTGTATACATAATGATGATCACCTTCGAAAATGAGGACGGTGTCGACAATATGTTCAAGCACTTTTGGTCCGGCAAGGGTCCCGTCTTTAGTGATATGGCCGATGAGGATCACCGGTGTTGAAGTTTCTTTGGCCAGTCTGAGCAGCCTGGCAGCACACTCCCTGACCTGGGAGATACTGCCGGGGGAAGAATCGAGGGAATCGTCCTGCAGGGTTTGAACAGAGTCAATGATGATCAATCCTGGTCTGAGGTTCGTAATCTGATTAAAAACGGCATCCAGTGATGTCTCGCTAAGGAAATAACAATTTTCGTTGGCAAGACCGAGGCGTTCAGCCCTGATCTTAATCTGACGGTTGCTTTCTTCGCCCGAGACATAAAGAACCTGTTCACCATCAAGGCTCAGAGCCATCTGCAGGGCAAGGGTCGATTTCCCGATGCCGGGTTCACCGCCAAGCAGCACTACCGATCCCTTAACCAATCCGCCGCCCAGCACCCTGTTAAACTCGCCTATGCCGGTGTTGAGACGTTCTTCACCGGCTGATGAGATTTCCGTGAGTTTTAAAGGTCTGGAGTCTTTATCTCTGTTGCTGTGATGTTCTGACGGAGTTTTTGTACGAACAACTTCTTCAACATAGGTATTCCATTGCCCGCATGAGGGACATCGTCCAAGCCATTTGGGAGCTTCTGCCCCACAGTTCCGGCAATAATAGACGATTTTTGATTTGGCCATCCTTATTTTTTATCGGCTATTTTATTTATGATTGAAGAACTGGAATATCCTTCCAAAAAATCTATGGTCAGCACTTTGCCGCCCCTGGCTTTTACAATGTCATATCCGACAATTTCTTCAGGTTTATAATCACTGCCTTTTACCAGAATATCAGGTTGCACTTTTTCAATCAAACGGTATGGCGTTTCTTCATCAAATAGAATGACGGCTGATACAAAAGGCAGGGCAGCCAATAAAAATGCCCTTGATTCCTGACCAATAACGGGGCGCCCGGATCCTTTCAGCTTTCTTACCGAACTGTCGGAATTCAGTCCGATGATCAGTACGTCTCCGGCATCAGCCGCTTTTGAGAGATATGTCACATGACCCTGATGAAGGATATCAAAGCAACCATTTGTGAAAACGATTTTTTGTTTTTTGAAATGCACCAGGGCAAGCCATATCTCAAGTGATCGGTCATCGAGAATCTTTGTCTGTATGCATGCAATTCTGTCCATCATTGGTCATGGTGTATTGTAAAAGTAGAAAAACTATTGAGGAAAACAGAAGACAGGCAAAAAATACTTTTCAGGGTGTGATTATACACAAGTGATTGCAGAGAAAAGGCTTAAGACAATAAAATCATAAAACAGTATTGTTCTCGGGATCGGGGAAAATTATGGCCGGCTTGAAGTTTTTAGCTTCTTCAAAATCCATCATGGCATAGGATAAAACGATGATGATATCGCCAATCTGAACCTTGCGGGCAGCAGGTCCGTTAAGACATACAACACCTGATCCTCTTTCTCCTGTTATAACATATGTTTCAAAGCGTTCACCATTGTTGATGTTGATAACCTGTACCTTTTCATTCTCAATCAGATTGGCGGCGTCCATCAGATTTTCATCCAGAGTGATGCTGCCAATATACTGCAGGTTTGACTCGGTAACACTGACACGGTGAATCTTGGATTTTACAACTTCAATATACATATTTACAAATTTACGAATTAAAGGTAATATTATCTATCAGTCTTACATCTCCTGCATGAACCGCAATACAACCAATTTTTCTGCAGGGTATTCCCCAGTCTTTGACTGGTTGAAGGGTTTTTTCATCAACAATATCAAAATATTCAACCTCCAGATAAGGATCTTTATTGATGGTATCTACAACATTTTTTTTAATGACATCGAAGGGTTTTGAATTACCGGTCTGATAAGCTTTATAGAGGGTTTTCGATATCAGTGCCGCGTGTTTTCGTTGTTCATGTGATAACCTTTTGTTGCGTGAACTCATTGCAAGGCCGTCGGCTTCACGAACGATAGGGCATGCTATAATCTCAACCGGATATCCGTAATCTGCAACAAGCTTTCTGATGATGGCCAGCTGTTGAAAATCTTTCATGCCAAAATAGGCACGATGTGGTGTTGTTATATCGAAAAGCTTTGTTACAATCTGTGTCACACCATTAAAATGCCCGGGCCGGTATTTGCCCTCCATGACCTTATCAAGGTTTCCGAAACTGAAGACTCTCAGATCAGGTTCAGGATACATTTCTTTTTCGTCGGGAACAAAAACAATATCACATTTTTTATTTTCCAGTAAGGCCAGATCAGCGTTAAGATCTCGGGGATAGCGTTTAAGATCTTCTTTGTCATTGAATTGGGTGGGATTGACAAAGATGCTGACAACAGTGATATCATTCTGCTGTTTTGCCAGGCGAACCAGTGAAATATGACCATCATGCAGGGCTCCCATGGTGTGAACAAATCCGATGTATTTACCCTCTTTTTTAAGAGATGCAATATGCTGACTGATATCACGACGATGATGAAAAACCTTCATGGCGGCTGTCCTTACAAATATTCCTTCCCGGTTGGTATGCTTAAAGAATTTCAGGGGGCGAATATACGGAAAAAATCATTTCCAAAGGCAATACTTATAAAAACACGATAACAGCAGACAGAATATTTAATCCTTGATACACCGGATACAAAAGCCAATTTCCCTGGTTTCGTTGCCCCTGTATAGTACGGAAGAGTTGTATGTAAGTCTGAAAAACCAGGCGTCTTTATGGGGAGCCTTACTTGATGTCCAGAAATAGCAATGATTTCCCAGGTAATGGAAATAACCTTCAGGATGGCGGCGTCCTGCCGGAAGTGCCGTAAATCCGGTGCTGTTTTTAACATTTGCGTTCGAGTTTTTCCAATGCTCATTCCCGGATTCCTTGATTTTATCACCTATGTCTACATTATTCAAGCTGACAATCAGTTCAAACCATTCAGCAACACTGGGCAGATGCCATCCGTTTGGACAGATTCCCTGAACCCTGCTGGGTTTTGAATCGGAGGGGGAAGATCCGTTTAAAGCGGCAGGCCAGTTGTAAAGCACGCCGTAGGTTATATAATTGCCAGTTGCCTTTGCCTTTTCAACATCGTTTCCGCTGTATCCGTATACGTAATAACAGGGAGAGGCAAGGGATCCTGTTGTTGGGGGATTGACTTTTGGGAGATAGGCCAGGTTTTCAGCCATCCAGATCTGCTTTCCGATCCTGATCCATTTATACTTTTTACCGTCCCTGTCGTCAATAAATTCGTTGGTGTTCTGGACTTGCAGAACCTCCTTGGGCTTCTCAACTTTTGGTACAGCCTGGGGAGGCGGACTGATTTTGGCATATATCCTCGTTGTCTGGCCTCTGTTTATGGTGATATCCTCTGTCCAGTTATCCCTGCCTTTTATAGAAAGCTTGTGGCTGCCGATGGTAACCCTGTCAATGGGAATAATGGTATGAGAAGATACATCTGTAATCTTCAGGCTGTCCAGGTAAAGTTCACCGGAGATTTCTGTGGTTAACATGATATTGCCAAAGGAAACCACTTCTTTGATCTCTCCGACAACCGGACGCTGGTCAAAACGGTAACTCGAATGACTGAAAAAAAAGTCACCGGTCAGGGATGTCGATTCCCATGGTATTTGCTGATTATTTGATTTCCCGGCTACCGTATTCCTGATTTGTTGGAACATTTGAAGAATGGTGATGTCAGGTGTTTCAATATGCTCCAGGATGGCAGCGGTATATAAGCCGTTTTCCCCCGAGCCGTCGGACGCAATACTTCCGGGCGAAGTGGCGTATGCAATAAGGGTTCCCTTTGGTGCATTCATAAAGGCAAGTCCTGTGCCCGAAGCCGACCGGGTCCAACTCCTTTCAAAAGGATTATTCCGGCAGGCATCCAGGACCATGATGTTAACCTCTGCACCGGATTCCTGCATGATGGCCAGGACGCGGTCGGCGGGTACACAGTCATATTCAATCTGCCTTTCAAACGTAATCTGGGCATCAACAGGGACAAGATAGTTATGCCCGTTACACTGAATACCATGCCCGGCATAATAAAACAAACCTACCTGGTAATTTTTGAGTTTCATTCCGAAATCATCAATAGCCCTCTTCAATTGACTTTGGTTGAGGTTTTCATAAGCCATGACCTCAAATCCGACATTCTGAAGGACATTATTCATGGCCCTGGCGTCATTTTCAGGATTGGACAGTATCCCGGTAAGATAATTACCATTACCGATAACCAGGGCAAGTCTTTTTTGCTGTGGAGGGATAACAGGATGAGCAGTCTGCGAATGAATCCGACATGGCATCAGGCTGCAACAGATGAGCGCCAGAACAACCAGCTTTTTCATGGAATAATCCCTTTATGAATTCTCAATAAAATTAAGAATAAATGTATTTATATCCAAATGGCAAGGTTATCGTAATCTTTTAACCGACAATATTTTATAATAATTTCATACAGTGCTATAAAAAAAGCCGCCCTTTGCTCATTGGCAAAAGGCAGCTGTGTTTATTGCGTTGCCCTGCTAGGACTCGAACCTAGACTTTTCTGATCCAGAGTCAGACGTGTTAGCCAGTTACACCACAGGGCAATTTTAAAAAGGCATGCAAAAGTAAAAAGGATATTGAAGATTTCAAAATATTCAATAAAAAAAGGGACAAGGGACAAGGGACAAGGGACGAGGAGTGTGGGATTTGGGTTTGAGATTTGAGGAGGGGATTTTTTTTGAAAGGGAATTGAAGTATTTTTATGCAAGCAATTTTTATTCGTTAATTGTAAAGCTTTGTACGTTATAGAAACACACAAAAGCCTGATTGTATGGCAAAAAAGTATCTCATTTGTTATAACTATTTATAATCTGACAAAATCTTTTCCAAGGAACGAAATGTATGGCATAGTCAGTCAGATAAGGAGAGCTGCCGTTTCTATCCCATCCAATATTGCTGAAGGCTGTGCGAGGAGGAATACCAGAGAGTATATTCAGTTTTTATATGTATCACTTGGTTCAGCAGCGGAGATAGAGACTCATCTGATAATATCATCAAATCTGAATTTTATTATTAAAGGCGAAACTGAAAGATTGCATAATGAATTAGAAGAAATTCTCAGAATGCTTACAGGTTTAATAAAATCTCTTTCAAACAGAGAATAATGAGTTTAATGACAAGACACAAACCACAAAACGCAATTCTCTAAGCCCCACTTGTCCCTTGTCCCTCGTCCCTTGTCCCTGATATCTTCGCCCATTCATCCTTCAACGTCACAGTTCTGTTAAACACCAGATGTTGTGATGAAGAATCCTTATCAAAACAGAAATATCCCATCCTGAGGAACTGGAATTTGTTTTCAGGATTATCGTGTGCAAGCTGAGGTTCGGCTTTAGCTGTGATAACTGACAGAGAATCAGGATTGAGATTGGCTTTCCAGTTCTGTCCTTCTTCTGTATCATCAGGATCGGCTTTGGAAAACAGCCTGTCGTATAGCCTTATCTCAACATCCAGAGCATGTTTTGCTGAAACCCAGTGGATGGTTGCCTTTACCTTGCGGTTGGCACCGGTCAGACCACTCCGGGTTTCGGGGTCATAGGTGCAGCGTATTTCCTTTATCATGCCTGTTACGGGATCTTTGGCCACGCCGGTACATCTGATGATGTAGGCGTTTTTAAGGCGCACTTCATTGCCCGTTGTAAGCCGGTAAAATTTTTTATGAGCTTCTTCCATAAAGTCGCCCTGTTCAATATAAAGCTCTTTTGAAAAAGGTACAGTGCGTGTGCCGGAGGCCGGATCTTCAGGATTATTCACTGTCGCCATCATCTCTGTCTTGTCATCGGGATAATTCTCAAGAATGACTTTAACAGGATTGAGAACGACCATTCGCCTCAGGGCTATTTTATTCAGGTGTTCGCGGACACAGAATTCGAGCAGGCCATACCCGATAATATTTTCACGCTTAGCCAGTCCAACGGCATTAACAAAGTTTCTGATCGATTCTGCTGTATAGCCTCTTCTGCGTAAACCGCAGATGGTCGGCATGCGTGGATCATCCCAGCCTTTCACATGCCTTTCGTTCACCAGCTGGAGCAGCCTTCTTTTGCTCATCACCGTGTAATCGATGTTCAGGCGGGCAAATTCGATCTGTCGTGGTCTGTAAGTGCCTTCGGCGATCTGGTCGAGGCACCAGTCATACAGCGGCCGGTGCACTTCAAATTCAAGGGTGCAAAGACTGTGGGTGATGCCTTCGATATAATCTGATTGACCATGGGCCCAGTCGTACATGGGGTATATGCACCATTTGTCACCGGTGCGGTGATGATGTGCATGTTTGATGCGGTAAAGAACCGGGTCACGCATATGCATGTTGGGAGATGACATGTCGATTTTGGCCCTGAGGACCCGGCTGCCATCGGGGAATTCGCCGTTGTGCATCCGTTGGAACAGGTCGAGATTTTCATCAACGGAACGGTTGCGGCAGGGGCTTTCAACGCCGGGCTGGGTAGGGACGCCGCGCAATTCGGAGATTTCTTCTGCTTTGGTATCGTCAACGTAGGCTTTTCCCATCTGAATGAGCTTAATGGCCCATTCATAAAGTTTATCAAAATAATCTGACGCGTAATATTCCCTGCCTTCCCAGTCAAATCCAAGCCAGTGAATGTCTTCCCTGATGGAATCGACATATTCGACATCTTCGGTCACCGGGTTTGTGTCGTCAAAACGGAGGTTACATTTGCCATTATATTTGAGGGCAATGCCAAAACTCAGGCAGATAGCCTTGGCATGGCCAATATGTATATATCCATTAGGCTCCGGAGGAAAACGAGTATGCACTCTGCTGTTGTTTTTACCATCACGGAGATCCTCTTCAATAATTTCTTCAATAAAATTCAGAGCTTTATTATTTTCTTCCGTTCCCATAATATTGTTATAATAATTGATAAGCAGAGGATAAGGCTGCAAATGTAGAAAATTAAGTTTATTGTTTTGCTGAGATAAAAGAGATAATTAATAGATTTGGAATCAGAAGTTGTAAGTTAGTAGGAAGAAAAATGCAGTTGCCATTTTTTATATTCTGATAAAATGGAAAAATCAAAAAATTACAGTAATCTTATTGTTTGGCAGAAGGTTCACAATTTAGTATTGGATATTTACAGGATGATGAAAGAATTTCCAAATGAGGAAATGTATGGGTTAACTTCTCAGCTTAAAAGGGCAGCCATATCAATTCCTGCAAACATTGCGGAAGGATTTGGCAGAGAAGGGAAAAAAGATAAGCTCCGGTTTTACAATATTGCGACCGGATCATTAAATGAAGGTGATTATTATTTATTGTTTTCGAATGACCTTGGATATATGAAAACTACAGAAATCAAAGATAAAATTGAAGAAATCGGCGGAATGATGAAAAGCTATATAAAAACCATTCGGGCCAACATAAATTATTAAACCTTCTAACTACTTTTAAAAACATGGGTCAGATACAATTGGAAAACATGGAATTTTATGCTCATCACGGGCATTATGCCGAAGAACAAACAATCGGTAACCGGTTTCAAGTGAGCCTTAATATTGATACGGATCTGAAGAAACCTGCTGTTACAGATAACCTGAATGATACCATTGATTACAGTAAGGTATATGAAGTGGTAAAAAGGGAAATGGGCATGCCGTCGAAGCTGCTTGAAAATCTGGCGGGGCGGATTTTAAATTCATTGCACAAGGAATTTAACGGTTTAGAAAAAGTCACCGTTAAGATAACCAAATTGAATCCGCCATTGGGGGGTAAAACCGAAGGTGTGAGTGTGGTATTAACGAAATAAGAATATGAAAGGCGGATGCATTAAAATATGTCCGAAATGCGGAAAATCATTTACCTGTTACGGCGAAGGCGATTGCTGGTGCGAGCGTGTGCGGATTCATAAAAAGGACATGCTTGAAATCATGCAGAAATATAATGACTGTCTGTGCCCGGAGTGTCTGAGGGGGTATGAGGGGGATTAGGTGAATGTGAGGGTCTCGCAAAGGCGCAAAGGCGCAAAGATGGGAATGTGAGGGTCTCGCAAAGGCGCTAAGGCGCAAAGGTGGAATGTGAGGGTCTCGCAAAGGCGCAAAGGCGCAAAGGAAGAAAAACAGAAATAAAGTGTTATAAGAAATTTTATAATCGATAGAATGAAATAAAGACACAAATGGATGAAAACAAGTTATCGGCAATTATTGTGGATTGTTGTTATCGTATACATGTAAAACTGGGCCCTGGTCTTTTGGAATCGGTGTATGAGGAAGTGTTATGTTATGAGCTTCTGCAGGCAGGTTTGCAATATAAAAGGCAATCAGGAATACCTGTATACTATGATGAACTGATATTGGAACTTGGTTTCCGGGCTGATATAATCGTCGAAAATAAAGTTATCATTGAGATTAAAAGCGTTGAAAGTCTTGTCCCTGTATATAAAAAGCAATTATTAACCTATTTGAAGCTCACAGGTTTGAAGCTGGGCCTGCTGGTGAACTTCAATGAAGCATTGATCAAAGAGGGTATTGTCAGAATAGTCAATAACCTTTGAATAACATTCAAACATATTTTAGTAACTGTAATTGATAA
>JAFGTR010000029.1 GCA_016934055.1 Bacteroidales bacterium
CTTAAATAAAGCTTCGAAATCGATCATGGTGTTTTTACAATTATTATAGAACAAAGAATTGAGAACAAAGATCAAAGAACAAAGATGTAAGAACAAGACCTTCAGACTGCACGATTGCATGACATGCCTGCCGGCAGACAGGCCATTACTTCTCACTGGCGTCCGCTTGTGCCATATTATCTATCTGTGTCTTACCTTAATCTGAACGTATTCCCGCCCGTAAGCAGGTCATCAACACATTTGATACTTGACTTATGACGGGCATGTTCTATCTGATTATATAAGGCTTCTTCATATACAGTGCTGTCGGTTGAGCGGATCACTCCCATGGCCACCGGGTAATCGGGAAGGATCATCCGGGCCAGCATATAATGGCGTGTATCATCATGCTTGTAGGCATCATGAATCAGTATATCTTCCTTCCGTATGCCATTTTCTCCAATCCTTACGACGACAAATTTGCTGCCACTTTGCATTATGCCTTTGTTTTTATTTTTACCAAAAAGCATAGGCTGACCATGTTGCAGGTAGAGCTGGTTTTCCTCCCGCAGATTTTTATCAGCAATTTCTTTGTGGATATCATCGTTAAAAATAACGCAATTCTGAAGCACTTCAACCAATGATGTGCCTTTATGCTGTGCGGCTTTGAGGAACACCTCTTTCATCATATCCATATCATTATCAATAACCCTGGCAAAAAAAGTTCCCTGTGCACCCATGGCCAGTTCTCCGGGTAAAAAGGGATTCTCAATGGTTCCGTCAGGCGATGATTTGGTCCTGGTACCTGTGGGCGTGGTAGGCGAGTATTGCCCTTTGGTAAGTCCGTATATTTTATTATTAAAGAGTAAGATGTTGATATCCAGATTCCGGCGTAACAGGTGAATGAAATGGTTGCCGCCGATGGCCATAGAATCTCCGTCTCCGGTAATAAGCCAGACACTGAGTTCGGGATTTGCAATTTTAATGCCTGTTGCAATGGCTGCTCCTCTGCCATGAAGGCCATGAAAACCGTATGTGTTGATATAATAAGGGAATCGTGATGAACACCCGATACCGGATACAAAAACCACGTTTTCGGTTTTTACCACGCAGTCAGGAAGGACACGTTGAACTGCAGCCAGAACAGCGTGACTGCCACATCCGGGACACCATCGAGCGGCTTTGTCAAGTTTAAAATCCTGGGCAGATATCTTGGAATGATTGCCTTCGTATGTCATGATTTTTTCTCGTTAAGGATTTCCCTGAATCGTGTTTTTAATTCAGATATTAAGAAGGGCAGACCCTGTATTTTATTAAACTGAAGATAATTGAACTGTGGCAACTGACTTCGCAGGTATGCTGCAAACTGGCCCATGTTCAGTTCACAAACTACAATTTTTTTAAACCCTGAGAAAATGCCGGCCGTATTAGCCGGTAAAGGATTAATATACCTGAATTGGGCCAGGCTGATACGGTGTTTTTCCGCCTGCATCTCTTTGACCGCTGTATAAAGGGCTCCGTATGTGCCGCCCCATCCTACAACCAGGAGATCGCCTTCTTCTTCACCCATGACTTTATGCTTTGGGATGCGTTCAGCTACACGTTTTATTTTATCATCACGCGTAAATGTCATGATTTCATGATTAAACGGATCATATGAAATTTCACCGGTGACATCAGCTTTTTCCAGGCCTCCTATACGATGGCGAAGACCTTCCTGTCCCGGCACAGCCCAGTAACGTGCCAGGTTTTCAGGGTTACGGTTGTAAGGCTGGTATGAAGGATCATTGTCCTTTACCAAAGGGGGTTGTATGTCTGGCAGATCATTAACTTTTGGTATTTTCCACAGTTCTGATCCATTGGCCAGGTACCCGTCTGATAAAAGGATAACCGGTGTCATATGTTCCATAGAAATGCGCGCAGCCTCATAAGCCATATAGAAGCAGTCGACCGGTGTTAAGGCTGCCAGCACAATGCACGGGCTTTCTCCGTGTCTCCCGTACAATGCCTGCATCAGGTCTGCCTGTTCTGTTTTTGTAGGCAAACCGGTGGACGGGCCTCCCCGCTGTACATCAATAACCACCAGCGGGAGTTCGGTGATCACCGCGAGGCCTATGCCTTCGCTTTTAAGTGATAAGCCGGGCCCTGATGTTGAGGTAACGCCAAGGCAGCCTGCAAAGGATGCGCCAATAGCTGAACACACCCCTGCAATTTCATCTTCTGCCTGAAATGCAATGGCTCCAAGGTGTTTCATCTTGGCAATCTCATGCAGGATATCCGAAGCAGGAGTTATCGGATAGGAGCCCAGGTATAACTTACATTTTGCCTTTTCAGCAGCGGCCAGCAATCCCCATGCAGCAGCAACATTTCCGTTGATGTTGCGGTACAATCCCGGCCCTTTTTCAGAAGGCTTAACTTTATAAACCGTTGCAATGGCTTCAAGAGTCTCTGCATAATGGTATCCGGCATGCAATACTTCAATATTAGCATCAATTAATTCGGGTTTGTTTTCAAACCTTTCGCGCAGGAATTGTTCTCCGATCTTAATATCACGGTTAAAAAGCCAGAAAAGCAAACCCGCAACAAATTGATTCTTGGTTTTGTCTGCTGTCTGGGCATCAAGTCCGAATTTCTTCACTACATCCCTTGTCATATCGGTAATAGGGGCTTTAATAATATTGTAGCCTTCCAGGCTGCCGTCAAAAAGCGGGTCTTCAACATATTCAGCCCTTTTGTAATGCTTTGTGTCAAAATTATCCATGTCAATAATGATGGTAGCACCGGACTTTATCCATTTCATATTGGCTTTCAGGGCGGCAGGATTCATGGCCACAAGCACATCGGCTTTATCACCCGGCGTTTGGACTTCCTTATGCCCGATATGGACCTGGAAACCCGATACGCCGGCAATCGTTCCCTGTGGGGCCCTTATTTCTGCGGGATAGTCGGGAAAGGTGGCCAGATCGTTGCCGATAAAAGCTGAAGTGTCAGAAAACTGCGACCCGGTAAGCTGAATGCCATCTCCTGAATCTCCGGCGAATTTTACAACCACAGTATCACGTTCAACGACTTTGACTTTTCTTTTCATTGCGAATATCTTCTGTTAATAGAAAAACAAGGACAGAAAGTCCTAATAATATTCAAAGGTTATGCATTGTAAAATGAAATGGTATGATAAAAGTCAAGCTTGTATATGACAAATGTTAACAGTTTTTCTGTTTTGGTGCAGGTACTGTAAAAATAATACAAAACCGGAACAATTGGGCACTAAATAATCAACAGATCTTCAACTGCCCGATAGTATTAATTCCACAGAGAAACCTTTTCAAGTTTTAATGATTCGTCAAAGAATAATTTTGAGATAGCCTGAAAGTAATCAGTATAATCTGAAACCAGGAATTTACAGGTTCCTGAAGAAGAAGGGCTGAGAAGGTTCTTTTCGGTGAGGATCTCACGCAGGTGACTGGCTACGATCCTGGATGAGTCGATGACATCAACAGCGAAATTGTAATACTTGCTTATCTGATTCCTGATAATGGGGTAATGCGTACACCCAAGGATAAGTGCCTCAATGCTGCTGATTTCCGGTTTGGAGAGATAGGTGCGGATAATGGCATTGCTGATATCATCAAAGATAAAACCTTCTTCAATCATGGGCACCAGCATGGGTGTGGCCAGTGATGAAACATTCAGATGCGGATTGCCGGCAATGATCTTGCTTACGTAGGTGCCGCTGTTGATGGTACCTTTTGTCCCGATTACACCAATATGTTTATAACTTGTTTGCTGCAAAATAAATTCAACAACCGGATTGATAACATCTATGACATGCGCCTTACCGGCAGCGGTCCTTACCACTTCGTCATATGCATTGGCTGATGCAGTATTGCATGCAATTACGATGGCCTTGCATGATTGCTCAAGCAGGTATTCGGTTATGCGGGCTGAATAGCCTGCAATGGTTTCCCTGGATTTATCGCCATAGGGCAGGTGGACTGTGTCACCGAAATAAAGCAGGTTCTCACCGGGCAGCAGCTGATGAATGGCATTGGCTACGGTGAGGCCTCCTACACCGGAATCGAAAATGCCAATGGGGTTTTCTTGCATGGTCATGAATTATTTTGAAGATAATCATAGAGCTCAAAAATACAGAACAAAGATCAAAGAACAAAGATCAAAGAACAAAGATCGAAGCATGATTTTTGGCTATGGATGGATTAAAGCTGGTTGTTAAAACAAAAAAGCCCATCCTATAACCGGACAGGCTTAATTATTTTCAGTCAGCAGGTTTTATTCCAATCCCAGTTTTTTCTTTACCAGTGGCAGAATGTCGATGGTGTTGTCAGCGGCAAAAACAATTGTGCCCACGGCCATGTCGAAAACATAGGTAAACCCGTTTTCTCTGGCAACATCATTTACGGCCTTCAGTGCTTTATCCTGAACGGGCTTAAACAATTCGCTTCTTTTTTTGGCGATTTCATTTTGTGCTTCCTGCTGAAAACTTTGTATGCGTTGCTGCAGGGTTTGCAATTCCTCTTCTTTTGTACGCAGTATTAATTCGCCGACAGATGGATCCTGGCTTTGCTTCAGGTATTCTTCATATTTTTTGTTGAATTCAACCTGCAATTCTTCCAGTGTTGTTTCAAACTGCATGGCAATTTTTTCAAGTTTTTTCTGCGCAGTGTCGCTCTCAGGCATGGCTGTAAATAAATCCTGACTGTTAATATGGCCAAGCTTTATTGTCGTTTGTCCAAAAGCTGAATTCACCAGAAGCAGGAAAGAAGCGAAAAAGAAGATTACGATCAGTCTTTTCATATAGATATTTTTTTCTGCCACAAATGTAAGCAATTAATTTTTATATCCTAATTTTTGCAGCACCTCATCACTGATATCGTACCGTGGATTGGTATAGATCATAGAGGGTCCGCTGGACGTATCAAAAATAACAGCATAACCGCCTTCTGTGGCAAGATCTTTCACCGCTTTATAAATCTCATCCTGGATGGGCTGTATCAGTTCCTGACGTTTTTTGAAAAGAGCGCCGTCTTGCCCGAAGTAGCTTTTCTGGAGTTCTTTGACTTCCTTTTCTTTGTTGACGATTATTTCTTCTCTCTTTTGTCGCATATCATCTGCCAGCAAAACCCTTTCGGCCTGGTAGTCCTTGTACATCTGTTCGATTTCAGCATATTTGTCTTCAATTTCCTTCTGCCAGTCCTGCGATACTTTATCAAGCTGTTCTTTGGCAGCTTTATAAGAAGGGATGTTGTTCAGGATGTATTCGGTATCAACGAATGCATATTTTTGGGCAACTGCCATTACGGTACTGACGCATAAAACGGCCAGCAGTAAAACTGTTTTTTTCATAATTCGCTATTTTAATGTTACTAATTGATCCACTCTGTAAACTCTCAAATATAGTACCAAAGTTTAATATGGGCTGATGAAACTCTAAAGAGTCCACAGTTGACAGTCGACAGATAACCTGCCTGCGCTGCCGCTTCGGCAAGCAGGTCTGTAAACCGGCAAATCTGTAAACCTGTAAATCTGTAAACTTGTCAATCTGTAAATCCTCAAGCCCTCAAACCCTCAAACCTGCCTGTCGGCAGGCAGGTCTTCAAACTTAGAACTGCTGTCCCATGATAAAGTGGAATTCACTGCCGTGACGCAATTTATCTTCACCAGGCTGCGGGTCGAGGCCGTATCCCCAGTCGACGCCCAGCATGCCGAACATGGGCAGGAAAGCCCGTATACCGACACCCAGAGATCTCTTCATGACAAACGGATTGAATTCCTTAATGCTTTGCCAGCAATTACCCCCGTCGAAGAAGGCAAGGCCGTAAATGGTTGCCGACTGGTTCAGGGAAAAAGGATAGCGCATCTCTACAGAGAACTTGGAATATACATTGCCGTTGTCAATATTTCCTGAGGTCACAGGCGTTATTTTACCATCATCATACCCTCTCAGTGAAATAATGTCAGCGCCGTAGAGGTTATAGCTGTACATGCCGCTGCCGCCCACGCGGAACTTTTCAAACGGAGAAGAACCGATATCGGCATTAAAGAAACCGAGGTATCCGAACTCGGCCTTTGCTGCGAGCACGAGATTTCCCACCAGACTTGTGTACCAGGCACCGCTGAATGTCCATTTATGATATTCTATCCACTTGTACTTTTCTGAATTTTCACGTGCACTGATTTCCGTTGCAATGTCATACTCAGTAGCTGAAGGATTCTGTTCCAGCACGTCATTGCGTACATTGTTTTTTTCGATATCGGAAAGCAGCCAGAAGTGATCTTTTTTCAATGCAGAATAGGGCGGCGTAACCTGAAGGCCCATTGAAAACACCGATCCTTTCCGGGGGTATATCATCTGATCCTGGGAGCTGCGCGTAAGTGTTGCTTTCAGGCTGACGATGTTGGAAAAACCGTTGTTGATAAAGAAATAAGACCAGTCATTCAGGTGGTAGCGCTGATATCCCAGTTCGGTAAAAGTCATAAAAAAGTCATCGGGCCATTTCAGCCGTTTCCCAAGGCTTATGGCTGCCCCGTATACTTTGAAAAAGTCATCCGATGTTTCGGCAGACTGTGTGCCATAATAGCTTTTTGTTATGGTATGGTAAAAGGAAACAGAGAAATTATTGGGTTTTTTACCGCCGAACCAGGGTTCCATGAATGAGATATTATACGACTGATAGAATTTTCCGTTTGACTGGGCCCTTATTGAAAGAGACTGCCCGTCTCCTGTCGGCACAGGGCGCCAGGCCTCGGTATTAAGGATATTGCGTATGGAAAAGTTGGAAAAACGGATACCGACTGTGCCGACGAACCCATATCCTCCCCAACCGCCGGAAACTTCGAGCTGATCGTTGGCTCTTTCTTCGAGGTTATACTCTATGTCAACGGTGCCGTCGGCCATGTTGGGAATGGGATTGGGAACAATGTTCTCGGGATTGAAATGCCCGAGTGTGGCGAGTTCCCTGACAGAACGGATTATATCCGATTTACTGAAGAGTTCCCCGGGCCGGGTACGCAGCTCACGCCTGACAACGTGTTCATTGGTTTTGGTGTTGCCTTTGATGATAACCCTGTTAATGGTTGCGGGGGAACCTTCATATATCCTCATTTCAAGGTCAATTGAATCACCGGGGCAATGTGGACGCGGTTTGACAATTTTATACCTTTCCGCCAGTTTTCTGACAAAATTATCGGGTTTCTCAGCGCAATTGACAGTGTTTACGGCAAGTGGATTTTCGATGATATTGGTTTCAACAGGTTCGACGGAAAAGAACAGATAGCCTTCATCCATATACACTGAAGTGATGGCGTCTTCATCGGCAAACAACCGTTCTTCAATTTTTTTCTTATCATATATATCACCTTTTTTCATACCCAGAACACGGCCAAGGATTTCTCCCGGATATTTTGTGTTGCCGATCCATTGTATGTTACGGATAAAATATTTCTTTCCTTCTTCAAGGTCCAGCGTCAGGGCTATTCTGTTATCCGAGACCGATGCAATGGATTCGTCGGTGATCTTCATGTCGCGGTATCCGTTCTCATTATAAAATTCAACCAGTTTAGCCTTATCTTCATTGTAGTCTTTTTCTATGAACTTCGATGGTTTGAAAAAATTCACGCTGACCTGTTTGGTCTTCTTCATGATACGTCTGAGCCTTTTATCTTCATAGGCTGTATTGCCTGTAAAGCTGATTTCTGAGATCCTGATCTTATCGTTCTTTTTGATATAAATATCAAGGAAGACTTTGTTTATGCCGATGGTGTCGTCTTTCCGGACTACATCGACGTCACAGTTGTAAAAACCTTTTTCATGAAAATGCTTCCGGATGGCTGTTTTGGCGTTGTTGATAACATTATCGGTAACCTGGCTTCCTGGTTTAAGTTTAATCATCTCTTCAAGGTCGGTGGTTTCTGATTTGTTTACGCCATGGATACGGGCTTTTGACAGTCTTGGCTGTTCGGTGAGCTGAAATTCGAGGTAGGCATCTTTGCCTTCTGTTTTCTTCAGCAACACCTTGACATCAGAAAAGAGGCCAAATGACCAGAATTTATCGATGGCTTTAGAGATCTCATCACCGGGGATGGGAATTTCCTGGCCGATTGTAAGTCCTGAAATATTGACCAGATAAGCCGGTTGAAGGTATTTGACTCCGGTGATGCTGATATCGGCAATGATGTAGTCCCTGCTTGTCTTATAGTCAATGAAACTGAT
Organism: Bacteroidales bacterium; assembly: GCA_016934055.1. Classification (GTDB taxonomy): domain Bacteria; phylum Bacteroidota; class Bacteroidia; order Bacteroidales; family UBA10428; genus UBA5072. Next base: position 8,210 of record JAFGTR010000029.1, read on the forward strand.
GTCAGTACTGTCAGAAAGCTGGGAAAAAGAAGCAAGGAAAGAAAGAAAAGCAAGGGATAAGGCGATAATCTTCTTCATCGGCATTTAGCTGTTAATGGTGGCTGTTTGTCGTAATTGTTCAGTTGTCTTTCCAAATCGTCTTTCCCTGCATTGATAATTATATAATGCTTCATAAAGGTCTTCTCTTCTGAAATCGGGCCAGAGTGTTTTGGTAAAAAAGAGTTCGGTGTAAGCAATCTGCCACAGCAAAAAATTGCTTAACCGGTATTCGCCGCTGGTCCTTATTAATAGCTCAGGTTCCGGCATTCCGGCTGTGCTGAGGTTTTGTTCAAACAAGGTGCTGTTAATATCATCGGCCTTAAGTTTCCCTGATTCTACCTGTTTTGCTATCTGTTGCAGTGCATTCATTATTTCCCAACGCGAACTGTAGCTCAGTGCAAGAACCAGATTCAGACCAGTATTATGACTTGTGAGCTCAACGGTTCGCTGCAGCTGATCCTGCACATTGCCAGGCAGGGAATGCCTGCTGCCAATGGATAACAGACGGACATTATTATCCATAAGGGTTTTGGTTTCTGAGTTCATTGTTGAAACCAGCAACGACATTAAAGCGTCAACTTCAGTTCTGGGTCTTTTCCAGTTTTCAGTTGAAAATGCATACAGTGTAAGATAGCCGATTCCCAGTTCTGCGGCAGCCTCAACGGTATCTCTGACAGCGGCAACAGCATTACGGTGTCCGTAAATTCTTTTATTGCCCCTTTTCTGAGCCCATCTTCCGTTCCCGTCCATGATGATGGCAACATGCCTGGGCAATTTTTCCCTGTCAATCAGGTCCTTTGCGCTCTTTTGAGAATTTTTAGTCATAAGCCGGACAATCTTCGACAAAATTAAGAAACTTATAGGTAATAAAAATTCCCAGATACGAATACCAATCGTTATTATGGATCACTGATTGGATACCGGTCGGGTTTTCCCGGGTGTCAATGAGGTCGGTGAAAGCTTTTCTGAAACTCCATTCCAGGCCGGTGCTTAATCTCTTAGAGATGTTCAGTTTGGCGCCGATGCCAAAAGGAAAGGTGAGATGATGACTGGCACCGGTTCCGCCTGACATAGCCATGGTAAGACCAAGCCCGGTGCTCACATAAGGTGTGTAATTGAATCTTCCGATATTGGGCGTAAAAGGCAGGAAGTTGAACTCCCCCTGGATGTTTAAGTCAAGCAGGGAGGCACTGAAAGTAATGGGTACATAGGGACGGTCGGGGTGAAGCAGTTCAGGAAAATCAAGGTCGCTCCCGCTCACTGTTGTATAATATGCGTTTCCGCGGATTGCATAGCGCGGATTGATGTTGATCCGATATATCAGACCAATGGCCGGTGAAGGCTTGTAAAAATGCCGGTTTGGGTTAATGTCTCCCATATAATAGGAAATGCCACCGATGATGCCAAAATTTGCATTACGCTGGGCGGTAGCCCATATGCAAGGCAAAAGGAATATGACAATAACAAGTTTCCGCATAATTCAGGCTAAGGTTGATGTGACATTTAAACGCAAAATAACAGAATTTTAGCGCGTAAAATTAAAAAATAATAATAAAAAATGTTAAAATGGTGATGGATATCACGCTTTTAGAATCGTGCCCTGCGCCAGGTCTTGTCCATGAATATCGGAACACCTTTCCGTGAAGTTGGAATACGGTAACTCAGATTAAGTGTGCTTAACCAGTAAACATCGTTATTTTCAGACCAGGGCGTTTGTATGCCGTCTATGAAATCAGAGAGGGTATGGCGGTAACCTAATTCCCATCCCAGCATCCATTGATCACTCAGTACGTATTTGATGCCGACACCGATAGGAAGTGCAAGTGTAATACCGGTTTCGGGTTTATAGGTGTCAAATGGCCGGTGTTCCACTTCCAGTTCTGACCAGTAAACCACGCCACCGGCACCGGCGAAGACATAGGCTCCTATGGTGGAATAATTGTTGATCATTCCCCGGCGGTTAAACATGGCAGCTGATTTAAGCCTGCGCTCTTCCTGAAGGAAATAAAATTCATATTGTGCGGAAATCTCGAAAAGGTTGGTAATGGCAATAAATTCTCTGACTTCGTTTCGTGAGCCGCTAAAATCCTCATTCCTGCTGTAACCATAGTCAAGGTTAAATTTCAGGGACATCCTGGGATCAATTTTATACCGCAGGGCCGTGTAAATCGTCGGTCGTGTATTTCTGAAAGTAATATCCCTGATAAAAAAAAGATTGGTTGCGTTGGGGGCCCCGCCCAGATCTCCATATACGTTGGTTGTTCCCACTCCCAGGGCAACTTCATACCGTAACAATTTCCATTGCTGGGAGAAAGAAGATAAAGCAATGAAAAACAACAATATAAACGGTAAAACAATTTGTTTAAGCATCCGGTTTATGTGTGTCTTATAACAAAGATAAATAATTTACCTTATAATACCAGTTTTTCTTTTTAAAATAACACGGAAACCTAATTTTCTTCTTCCACGATGTCTTTGTCTACCAGTATTCTACCGCAATACTCGCATACAATGATCTTTTTACGAGAACGAATATCCAGCTGACGCTGTGGCGGTATCTGGTTAAAACAGCCTCCGCAGGCGTCACGTTCAACCGATACAACAGCAAGTCCGTTACGGGCGTTTTTTCGTATTTTCTTGTAGGCTGTGAGCAGCCTTTCTTCAATTTTTTTCTCATATTCAAGCCGGCTGGCCATCAATAATTCTTCTTCTTTTTGAGTATCGGCGGTAATTTCTTCGAGTTCTCCTTTTTTCGATTCAAGATCATTATTCCGTTCATCGAGTTTCTTCTTTGACTCTTCAATCAAATCGGCTTTTTCTTTTACCTGAGCCTGGAATTCCTTGATCCTTTTTTCACAAAGTTCAATTTCAAGAGTCTGATATTCAATTTCTTTCGATAACGAATCAAATTCCCGGTTATTGCGCACATTATCCTGTTGTTCTTTATACTTTTTAATGTGCTCTTTGGCCAGGATAATTTCATTTTTTTTGTTAGCCTCAGCTGTCTCCAGGCTTTTTACTTCTTCCTGCAGTTTGTCAATACGGGTCTGCAATCCGGCAATTTCATCTTCCAGGTCCTGAACCTCAAGCGGAAGCTCTCCTCTGAGCGTTCTTATTTTATCGATTTCTGAGTTGATTTTCTGAAGCTTGTATAAGGTTCTTAATTTTTCTTCAACCTTAAGTTCAACAACATCGGATGCCGCTTTTTTTGTTTCTGCCATATTTAATAATACTTTATCGGATTTGTGTTCACTTTTGAAAATCGGATGGCAAAGTTAGGGAATTTTTTGATAAGAAATTCATAAAATATTTCATTCGTGAACTGTTCGGTTTCAAAATGACCGGCGTCAATTAAAAGTATGTCTCCGGCTGCATCAAGAAATTGATGATATTTGATGTCCCCGGTCACAAAGGCATCTGCGCCTGAAACAATGGCCTTCTGTATAAGGGATGATCCGCTTCCCCCGCAGCAGGCTACAGTCTTTATCTTGTGTGAAGGGGAGCCTGAGTAACGGATGAATTGACAGCCGAGACTTGTTTTGACATGTTTCAGAAAAGCGCCGGCCTCCATCGGTGATCCCAGTTCTCCGATCATTCCTGCTCCTGTCAGCTGATAGACATTGTCAAGCGGGTAAATATCATAGGCCGCTTCTTCGTATGGATGCGCGGATAAAAGCGATTTTACAACCTTTGAGGTCAATGCTTTTGGAAAAACAGTTTCGATCCGGATTTCTTTTTCAAAATGCAGTTTTCCTTTTTCACCGACGAAAGGTCTGGCTTCGGCTGATCCCCTGAATGTTCCTGTCCCTTCAAGGTTGTAGCTGCACTGATCGTACTTTCCGATATGTCCTGCTCCGGCATTGAAGAGCGCTGTTCTTACCTTATCGGCATAATCAGGGGGCACAAAAGTCACAAGTTTTCTCAGTTCACCGGAAACAGGATCCAGGATACGGGCATTTGTCAACCCCAGTTTCTCTGACAGTTTGCGGTTTACGCCGGCATCTACATTGTCAAGGTTGGTGTGGGCACATAAAAGGGCGATATTCTTCCTGATGGCCCTGAGAAGAATTTTTTCAACGCCCGTTTTTCCGGTTATGCTCTTTAACGGTGTAAATATGAGGGGATGATGTGAAATAATAAGGTTTATGTTGTTTGCAAGGGCTTCTTCCAGCACTTCTTCGGTTATATCAACAGCAAGGAGGGCCGCCCTGATCTCTTCCTGCGGGTCGCCGGTCATCAGGCCGACATTATCATAGCTTTCTTTATAAACCGGAGGGGCAAGTTCTTCAAGAGCTTTTATTATTTCTGATAATCTCATACAATATCTTCATGAACCATAATCTGTGTCATGCAATTGTAAAACTCAACTGCAGAACATGAATAATGAAAAAGTTAAACAAAAAACTACAGCGATTCCTTAATTTCGAGCAGCGCATTTTTTATTTCCGTCAATGTTCTCACAACTTCGAAATTATTAATGGTGTCCTCCCGGTTTTCCCTGAGTTTTTTCTTGGTTCCTGCCAGTGTCAGACCTCTCTCTTTTACCAGGTGGTATATAAGGTTGAAATTTTCAATGTCCTGTTTTGTAAAAAAACGATTCCCCTTTTTGTTCTTTTTGGGTTTGATGATGTCAAATTCTTTTTCCCAGAAACGAATCAGCGATGTATTGACATTGAACATTCTGGCGACCTCACCAATAGAATAATAGAGTTTTTCAACTTTCTTCTCTTTGTACGGCATGGGTTAAGGATGCTAAAAAAATCCTAATATAATAAATAAAATATAATATACCAATAATTTATGATTATTTACCTAAACAATAGCAATAACCCTAACCCTTGATAAGTGTTATTTTATGTCTGCAGGAAAAGCATGGCCATAAAGTGCACAGGTAAATGGTTTGAAAAATACTGATTACACAAGAAATAGCACTGCCTGCAATAGAGGATATAAGAAACCGGAACGAGATGGCCGATGATTAATCAAAGGTCTGACCCATGCTCATTGAAATTTCTATCATCCGGTCATATTCTTCAGCTGTGAGGTCGTTGAAGAAGTAGTTAATGGGATTGACTTTCTGACCGTTCCTGATCACTTCGTAGTGTAAATGAGGCGCTGTTGATACGCCTGTACAGCCCACAAAGGCAATGACATCGCCCCGTTTTACTTTTTGTCCCTGTTTAACGTTGAAACCGTGGAGGTGGGCATATAATGACTTCATGCCATAGCCGTGATCGACAATAACAAAATTGCCATAACCCCTTTGGGATGATTCAATTCTTTCGATGGTGCCGTCACCTGTAGCATATACTTCGGTCCCTGTCGGAGCAGTGAAGTCAATACCATAATGAAATTTTCTTATTTTATAGATGGGATGAATTCTGAATCCCCAGCCTGAAGCTGTGCGTTTCAGGTCTTTATTCGATATCGGCTGAATGGCAGGGATAGAAGCAAGCATTTTTTCCTTGTTCATCGCCATTTTTATCAGTTCATCATAGGACTTTGACTGGACGACGATCTGACGGGTTATTTTATCAAGCCTTTTAGCTGTTTGAAATACAAGGACAGGGTCTGCCATTTTCTGCAGCTCATTATACCTGTCAGTACCGCCGATCCCGGCTTCACGGACTGACGAATTAATGGGTTCTGCCTCAAAGATTGTACGGTACAGGTTATCATCACGTTGTTGCATATCCTGCAGGGTGAGCACAATCTTATCAAGTTGTTTATTAAACAGCTCCAGGTTAACCATGAGTTCGCTGTTTTGTCTTTTTAATCCCCTCACCTCAGGTGAATCAAATAAAAAAGAATAAACAATTACGCCAACAATGCTTATGATGATGAATGAAACAGAATATCCAATGGTTTTTAGCAATTTTTGCCGGAAAGTTGTTTCAATCCTTGAGTAACTAAGGGATTCAGGATTGAATTTGTATTTAGCCTTTGCCATGACCGAGAGATTTTATAATGGTTTTGCTAATGTTTTGTTCGTTAATGAAAAGAATTCGCTATCTGTCAGATCGTCGGAGTAATAAAAAATCGGATTAACCGGTTTTCCTTCGTAACGCACTTCGTAATGTAAATGAGGACCCGTTGATCGTCCTGAATTGCCCACCAGGGCTATCAGCTGCCCTCTTTTTACCGATTCGCCTTCGGAAACAAAGAACTTTTCAAGATGCGCGTATCGGGTGCTATACCCAAACGAGTGGTTGATAACTAACTCATTTCCATAACCTGTACGTGAATATTTTAATAAGGTTACAATTCCATCGCCGGTAGCATAAACATTAGAACCTGCCGGGGCCACAAAATCCAGTCCGTAATGCAAAGCTTCGTCCAAAAGGAATGGGTCGAGACGTTTTCCGAAATAAGAACTGATCATGAGCAGATCTTTGCACGCTATAGGTTGTATGGCAGGAATGGCAGAATGTTTTTTGCCTGTTTCCATTGCCGTAGCTTTCAGCATCAGAAACGAATTCAACTGGATATCCATCTGCCTGTCCAGTTGATTTATTTTTGTTTTCAGATTATAGCTCAGTGATTCGTTACCTGACAAGGGCCATGCCAGATCAGATCCTCCTGAACCGGCATTGCGCATAGTGAGCGGCATTGTATCCATTCCCAGTATAGTACGGTATATGTTATCCTGTGGGAAATAATAGGCTGTTAAAACCAAACCAACACTGTCACATACATTAGAGAGCCTGTTCATCTCCGATTCACTAAAGGTGATTTTTTTCGATAAAATGTATTTTTCCGGGGCAAAGGCAAAATGATAGAGCAAAGATCCGGCAATTCCTGAAAGTAAAATGGCTGAAAAAAAGATTCCAAAGAAATGTAAAACACTTTTTTTTGCAGAGATACGAACCTCTTCAAATTTCAGTGTATGATTATTGTAACAGAATATTTTATTCTTTTTTGTCAATGAAAAGCAAACTGTTAGTAGTTAAAAACTTACGTTAACCAACAAATCTATGAGAAAAAATTTAATTTTGCAAAACTTTTAATGCCTGATATTGGCTGCTCGATAAATTACTTTAGTTGCACCATATTTAGATTATTAGTAAAAAGATAAAAGATAAAAGACTAAAGATAAAAGATAAATGATTTATGAAGGATCAATGCATTAACAATTTAATCAGTATTATACAAACACAGATTTGCTCTTCTTAAATCAAAAATCGTCATTTTCGGTTCTTAAATCGTATTAAGAATATATACTTGCAAATTGAATTAAATTATTAAACCTGTTTTGAAAAATATTCACATGGATGCTCAGACTATTCGACAAAAGTTTCTTGATTTTTTCCGCTCGAAAGGGCATAATATAATCCCCTCATCACCCATGGTCATTAAGGATGATCCTTCACTGATGTTTACCAACGCGGGCATGAACCAGTTTAAAGACATTTTTCTCGGTACGGCTCCTTTCAGGCATAAGCGCATTGCAAATTCACAGAAATGCCTCAGGGTGTCAGGAAAACATAATGATCTGGAGGAGGTTGGCCACGACTGTTATCATCATACAATGTTTGAAATGCTGGGGAACTGGTCTTTCGGTGATTATTTCAAGAAAGAAGCCATTGGCTGGGCCTGGGAATTGCTGACAGATGAGTTCAGAATACCGAAAGACAGGATTTATACAACAGTATTTGAAGGGAGTTCAGAAGAGGGTATTTCAATGGACGGGGAAGCTTTTGACCACTGGAAACAATACCTTGATGAGGATCGCATATTAACAGGATCAAAAAAGGATAATTTCTGGGAAATGGGTGACACCGGACCCTGCGGACCCTGTTCGGAAATTCATGTCGACCTGCGACCGGATCAGGAGCGCAATAAGGTCAATGGAAGAGACCTGGTGAATAAAGGTCATCCACAGGTGATTGAGATATGGAATCTTGTTTTTATACAGTATAACCGAAGGATTTCCGGTGAACTTGAACGGCTTCCCAAAAAACATGTTGATACGGGGATGGGTTTTGAACGACTTTGTATGGTGCTTCAGCAGAAAACCTCAAGTTACGATACTGATATTTTTCAACCCGTGATCCGGCAGATTTCCATAATGTGTGATAAAAAATACGGCGATAACGAACAGGTTGATGTCGCCATGCGGGTCATATCCGACCATCTCAGGGCCATTGCTTTTGCTGTGGCCGACGGCCAGCTTCCTTCGAACACCAGGGCCGGCTATGTGATCCGAAGGATATTAAGGAGGGCTGTTCGTTATTATTTCACCTATCTCGAACAAAAACAGCCATTGATCTTTAAGCTGGTACCTTCCCTTGTTGCCTCCATGGGTCATGCCTTTCCTGAACTTCAGGCGCAACAGCAATTCATTGAAAAGGTGATACGCGAAGAAGAGCTTTCATTCCTCCGTACACTGGAAAGTGGCATTAAGAGACTCGATCAGATCATTGCTGAAGCCGGAAGAGGTAAGTCTGCTATGATAAATGGTTTACTGGCGTTTGAACTTTACGACACATATGGATTTCCCCTTGATCTCACTGAACTTATTCTGAAAGAGCATAATCTCACAGTGAACCGGAGCGAATTTGATGAAGGGATGAAGCAGCAGCGTCAAAGGTCAAAAACTGATGCCGCTGTTGATACAGGGGACTGGATCATGGTGAACGATGATGCTGAAGGACAGCAATTTATCGGTTATGACCACACAAGTGCTGATGTTTTAATTACGCGCTACCGGAAGGTGAAATCAAAAGAAGGGGAGTTTTTTCACCTTGTGTTCGACCGTACGCCTTTTTATGCCGAGAGTGGCGGTCAGGTTGGCGATACTGGTTATATTGTCCGGGGAAATGACAGAATTTCTGTGATAAATACAATAAAAGAACACAATCTTACCGTTCACCTGACGAAGAAGTTGCCTGCCGATATTGCAGCACAACTCCGGGCACAGGTTGATGTAAAAGCCAGAATGGATACAGCCAGGAATCATTCTGCAACCCACTTGTTGCATTATGCGCTGCGTAAGGTGCTGGGAAATCATGTTGAGCAAAAAGGATCACTGGTACACCCCGATTATCTGCGTTTTGATTTTTCTCATTTTCAAAAGCTCGGTGAAGATGAGATCAGAAAAGTTGAGATTCTGGTCAATGAGATGATCCGTAACAATCATGATGTTCATATCCGGGAGGACAGTTTTGAAAATGCCAGGAAGGCCGGCGCCATGGCGCTTTTCGGGGAAAAATACGGCGACCGGGTGAGGATGGTTCAGTTTGGCGATTCAATAGAGCTCTGCGGCGGAACACATATTGAAAACACCTGCCAGATCGGTTACTTTAAGATTATTTCGGAAAGTTCAATTGCAGCCGGCATAAGGCGAATAGAAGCCATCACAGGCAGCGGGTACGAAAGATTTGTTGAAAAACAGGAAACTGTTATGAAAGAACTGAATTTATTACTGGGAAATCCTCCCGACCTGATTAAAGCGGTCAGTAACCTGCTGGATGAAAAAAACCAGCTTCAGAAAAAGATAACCTTGCATAACCAGCAACAAATAAATGCCACCAAAGATACCTTATTGCGACAGGTGAAAAAAGTGGGCGATATCAACCTGATTTATGGTGAGACACCGATGCTTGATTCAGCCGAGGCTGTGAAGGATACCGCTTATCAGCTCAGAAATCAGGTGGAGAACCTTTGCCTTATACTGGGATCGTTGATCAACGAAAAGCCTTTGCTTACCATAATGATAGCTGATAACCTGGTGAAGGAAAAAAACCTGAATGCTTCCGATATTGTTAAAATTGCAGCAAAGGAAATCCAGGGTGGGGGAGGCGGCCAGCCATTTTATGCCACCGCCGGAGGCAAAACCCCCGGCGGATTGTCAAAAGCTGTTGAAAAAGCTGTTGAGACGGTCTTTGGCAAAAAAGTGTAAAAAGGCGGTTTCTGTTTGCCCGTCTGCACCCTGGTTTCTGAATGGCCTGTTATTTTATTTTCATGGCTTTTGGCTCCCAGAAAGCCTCAATCCCCGAAGAAGAAACCAACTGTTTCACCATTTGCATATCTATGGCAATGCCAATGCTGTTGCCTGTTGATTTGAAAATTTCACTGGAAAGCTGTTTAATCTGTTTCTGCCAGGCAATCAATACCTGGATGGGATCAACTCCTTTGATGTCAATTTCACCCTGGGCTTTTTCAAGCATCCTGATGTTAGATTTGCTTATTTCAATCATCTGCTCATAGGCCTTCTTTTTGATATCAAGTTTGTATCCGATGATGCCCAACACTTCCTGGGTTTCAAGGTCAATGAGCGGACTGCCGGAATTACCCCAGATGATCGATCCGTCGAATTGCAGGTACCGGATATCATTGTGAAAAACAAAGGTGGAAAGGATTCCTGATTTGATTGTGAGGTTTGGATTATCATATTGAAACCCCATCACGGCAACAGACTGGCCGATTTCAACGGACCCGTTATTGGCCAGAGGCAGCGAAGGAATCTGCTCAAATTCCATGTCGGTTGTGCTGATCATGGCAAAACCGGTTATTTCTTCATCATAAGATGTTATCAGGGCATCGGACAAATCATGTTGGGTAAGCCGTGTTGAGGCCGTGGGAGTGAATCCGTCATCAGCAACAAAACTGATTTCCGCAATTTCATAATTATGATAGTGTAAGATCAGGTCACTGGTGAAAATATAATTTCCGGATTTAAATCCTGTTACCGTCAGTACTTCAATATTGTTGCTGTTGATGAGATATATCTTACATACTGATTTACAGCACTTTTTCCAGATACTTTTGTATAGTTTCAACATAGGCCTGATTTCAAAGGATTTTGGTGCAAAAAAACAAAAAAAAAAGAAATGTTCGATTATTTACCGGAAAGATTTTAAGTAGTTCCGGTTTTAAGACATTTTTAATGCAAATATAATCAATTTGTTGCTTAATGGAATAGCAAAAAAACCAGGAACCTGATGATTCCTGGTACCAAAAACCCTAAAAATTAAACCTAAAAATTAGAAAACCCTGAGAAAAAATAAATAACCCTAACTAAACCTAAAATCTATGAAACTAACCTGATTAATAAACGGGGAAAAAAAGTGTTTGTTACATTTTTGTCCCTGTTTTTTATTAAAAATGCAAATACTATGCCAAATGGACAGAATCAACAGATGAATTTAAGATTTTTCAATAGATAAAGAATCAGGAAACAGTAACCGTAATGGAGACCCTGACAGCGGTGTGTGCAAGCCTTCAGGCGGAAACCCTGTCAGTGGTCGGATTTGTAACCAGTAACCGGTTACTCATTTTACTCCACTTCTGCTTTCTCCACCTGGAACACATCTTTGAATACTTTTTCAAAAACATCCTTGGGCAGTGCTCCCATGGCCATTTGTGGCTGTCCGGTGAGTGGAACAAACAGCAAAGAGGGAATGCTCTGAATACCGAACATGGATGCAAGCTCCTGTTCTTCTTCGGTGTTTACTTTAAAGATATCAATTTTGCCTTTGTACTCCTTTGAAAGGTCTTCAAGAATAGGCGCAACCATTTTACAGGGTGCACACCAGTCGGCATAAAAATCGATAACGCATGGTTTGTTGCCTTCAAAATTCCATTCCTTGTTCTTTTCAAAATTGAAAACTTTGGTTTTAAATGTCTCTTTTGTTAAATGTTCTAACATAATACTGTTTTTTAATGAATATTTCCGTGTTCACAATACAACGACGGTGTTTTGAACACCTTGCCGGGATACTGTCATCTTTTAGTGGAGATATCAAATACTATTCCATACCATTAATTAACGCCATTAAGATAACAAAAGTTCAAATAATTGTAATTTTGTCAGAGAAAAATAACATATTGTCATATATAAATATGAATATATGTCTTGAAAATAAAATTTTCACCCTTGTTTCGGATATTGTAACCGTAAAAAATCAGCCTTGTTTTGTGATAGGGGGTTATGTACGTGATATGATACTGAACAGGGAATCGAAAGACATTGATATTGTGGTGCTTGGCAGCGGCATAGAGCTTGCGAAGGAAGTTGCCGCCCGGATTGGCGGGGGTACGCGGGTTAATGTATTTAAGAATTTCGGTACTGCCATGCTGATATATGATGGCTATGAAATTGAATTTGTCGGGGCACGAAAAGAATCGTATCGCCGTGATTCGAGAAAGCCGGTTGTTGAAGACGGGAGTCTTGAAGATGATCAGAAACGACGGGATTTTACCATTAACGCGTTGGCTGTATCGCTGAACAGGGAGACATACGGGGAGCTTGTTGATCCTTTTAACGGGCTGCATGATATTGAACATAAGATTATTCGCACTCCACTCGATCCTGATATCACATATTCTGACGATCCGCTGCGGATGATGAGGGCCATACGATTTGCGACACAACTGGGATTCAGGATTGATAACCTGTCAATGAAATCGATTGCCCGAAACCGCAACCGGATATCTATTATTTCTCATGAGAGAACATCGGATGAACTGAACAAGATCATAATGGCTTCACATCCGTCGGTGGGTTTCAGGCTGCTTGACAGAACCGGATTATTGTCCCTTATTCTGCCTGAACTCGATGCCATGAAAGGGGTGGAAGAGAAGGAAGGCCGGGGTCATAAAGATAATTTTTATCATAGTCTGAAAGTGCTTGATAACATAGCTGCAAAGAGTGATCATCTGTGGCTGCGGTGGGCCGCCTTGCTTCATGACATCGGGAAACCGGCCACTAAAAAGTACACGAAAGAAAGTGGCTGGACATTTCACGGACATGATTTCATTGGATCAAAGATGATTCCGGCTGTTTTTCATCGCCTCAGACTGCCTTCCGGCAATCCCATGAAATATGTTCAGAAACTTATCATGTTGCACCTGCGGCCTATTGCCCTTGCCCAGGAGGAGGTCACCGATTCGGCTGTGAGAAGGCTTCTGTATGAAGCCGGGGATGATATTGATGACCTGATGGACCTTTGCGAATCTGATATTACGTCAAAAAATGACGTGAAGGTAAGGCAGTACCTGAATAATTTTAAAGTGGTCAGAAAGAAACTCATTGAGATTGAAGAAAAAGACCGTATCCGGAATTTTCAACCGCCCGTTGACGGTGAATTCATCATGAAAATTTTTAACCTGCAGCCTTGCAGGGAAGTTGGCATCATAAAGAATGCCATTAAGGATGCCATACTGGATGGTGTTATCGGCAACAATTATGAGGAGGCCTATGACCTTATGCTGGCAAAGGCCGCAGAACTGGGGCTGACCATTAAAAAAACAAACTAAGGGTCCGGTTTGCTTATACCAACCTTCCCTTTTGTTGTTCACAGTATAATCGACCGGCGAACACACAGATTTTATGTGTTTCGATTAGTGTAACAATATAATTTTTACCGCCGAGGGCGCTGAGAAACGCAAAGTAATTTTAACCATTGCTAAGACTATCTTCTTGCAGTTTTTTGCGTATCTCAATATTGAAAACAAATCTTGTGTTAAGATTCTTTTTTCTTTGCGGTTAATATATCATTATCAGCGTTGCAAAAATAACATGCGACCCCTAACGGGGTCGTTCTTTTTTCTATCTTTATTCTATAAACATACAAACCCTCCGGGTTGAAGGCAAAGCATCAGCAAATCTTAAACGGCCCCGTCAGGGGTCATATGTTTATAGCGCCACAACAGCACATCACCAACCGGCCCCTTTTGTGCTCCTATGTGGTTAAAATATTGAACCACAAAAAAACATCTCAACGCAGCAATTCCATTATCTGTTCGGCGGTGATATCTTTCAATGAACTGCTGCTGCCGGCAAAGAGTTCTGCCAGTTGTGATTTCTTTTCCTGCAGTTTCAGTATCTTTTCTTCAATGGTATCTCTCGAAATAAAGCGGTAAATGAATACGTTCTTTTCCTGGCCGATACGATGGGCACGACTGACAGCCTGCTCTTCAACGGCAGGATTCCACCACGGATCAAGCAGGAAGACATAATCGGCCGCTGTGAGATTAAGACCAAAGCCTCCGGCTTTAATTGAGATAAAAAACAACCGTGTTGACTGATCCTTTTGAAATTCATCAACGATATCCTGGCGCTTTCTGGTCTCTCCGGTAAGCAGTTTGTATGATATGCCACGGTTGTCGCAAAATGTTGTGAAGAGTTTCAGGTGTTTAACGAAAGAAGAGAATACAAGCGCTTTGTGTCCTTCTGCCAGAATATTCTCAAGGTTTTCAAGGACCACATCAAATTTTCCTGAACCGGCCTGGTAGTTTTCATCTGCCAGCCTGGGATGATTGGCAATTTGTCTTAGCCGGGTGAGGGATTGCAGTATAAGGATGGCAGATCTTTCATACCCCTGGCTCTTAATATTATCAAGAATGAGATTACGTACTTTTGACTTTTCAGATTCATAAAAGCTGTTCTGGTCTTCGGACATATCACACCATACTTTTTGTTCCATAATGTCAGGCAGCTCCGGGGCTACCTCATTCTTTGTACGGCGCAGAATAAATGGCTTTATTATGGTTCGAAGGGTCTGACGCTGATGTTCGTCATCTTCTTTTTCAATGGGCGTAACAAATTCATTCCTGAAAAAGTCAAAAGTCCCCAATAGGCCCGGATTCAGAAAGTTCATCTGTGCCCAGAGGTCGGTCAGGGAATTTTCAATGGGGGTGCCGGTAAGGACCAGTCGCTGTGAAGACTGCAGCTGACTGACCGCCTTGTAAGTTTTTGAGTGAGGATTTTTAATAATCTGGCTTTCATCAAGTATAATATATAAAAAGGAGTATTTGCCAAGTGCAACAATGTCATTACGGACTATGCCATATGATACAACAATAAGGTCAAGTGCATCATAGTAATACCTGAAATCTTTCCGGTTTGGTCCGCCATAAAATCCTGCACGGATGCCCGGAGCGAACCGGCTGACTTCATTAAGCCAGTTATGTACAAGCGATGTGGGGACAACAACCAGGGAAGGTTTCGCTTTCCCGGGCTGTGTCTGCATGGCATCAAAAATGGTAAGTTGTCGGGAATACCTTGATGCAGCCGGTCCGTATGCTTTTTCCTGCTCAAGATTAATCACCTGCTGTATCAGGGTTATTGTTTGCAGTGTTTTACCAAGGCCCATGTCATCTGACAGGCAACCGCCAAATGCATTGTGGTAAAGATTAAGCATCCAATGATATCCCTTTTTCTGGTAGTCTCTCAGGGAAGCATTGATTCCGGCCGGCAAAGTCCCTTTATCGTTGTTATCCTGTTCAAGTAACTTTTTGAGTTTGCCGCCGTGAGACCGGGCAAAATCCTTAAGACTGTTTTCCAGGAGAGGGAAATGCTGTCTGCTAAGCCTGAGACATTCATTTTCAGGCTTTGCAAAAGAAACCAGATCTCTGAACTGTGCAAACCATTCGTCAGGCAGGATGAAAATGCGGCCGTCAGGTAATGCATAATCACGTCGTCCTTCTAATATATGATGATGGAATCTGGCAAAAGGGATTTCATATTCATCCAGGCTGACGATAGCCTTAAGGTCAAACCAGTCGGCTTGTCTGGCATTAAAGTCAATATGAAGCCGGATATCATTCAGGTAATACCTGTTCCCGGCAGGCTCCTGTATTACCTCAATCCCTTGTTGCTGTATTTCTTCACTGTTGAAATTCAACCAGTTGATCAGTTCATACAACAGCTTATGTTCGTCGGCAGGCTGAAGTGCAAGAGGGATGAACCACGATTCCAGACGGTTTATTAATCCCATTTTCAGAAGCGCTGAGATGAAATGATTCTCAATGCTGTAATTTCTTATCAGCCGTTTAAAAACAATTTCGCCGCTGGTTTCAGTATAGGTGACCTTCGGTTCTGTCTTTTTGTTGGCCGGGTAACTGGTTTTTTCATCATATCTGAAGTTCAGGGCAAGGATGGGTTTGCCTTCAAGGGTTTTGTCAAGAGAAAGGACAGGCACCGGTGTGAGAACGGTGTCCCTGATTTCAAACCCCTTTGCATTAACGGCATATTGCCTTATGCTTTTACTCACAAAACTCTCAAAGTATTTACGTTCTGCATTTTTGTTGATAAGGATGTGGGATTTCCCGAAAAAGGGTACAAGTTTCTTGCCGTCGATATTGTCGAACCGGTAAAGTTTTTTTTCAAGGATAATGGTGCAGGGATCGTTGGTGAGAATGATCGCTCCTTTACCTGTGAGATTGATTTCATCTTTACCATACCCGATCGTAAGGAAATATTTCAGACCTTCGGTTGTTCTGTCAAAATTAAAAACAACGTTGGCCTTTTCTTCTGTGATGGTTATCAGATCAGTTTCATATACATTATGCAATTGCTTTTTTTGATAAACCGGGATGTCACTTCCGGTCAATATGTCAATGCACCTTATCATTCTTTTTTCGAGATATGGTCTGAGTTGATGATCAAAGAATTCTGACTTAACCGAAGTAAAAAAATCCTGAATGCTGACCTTTTTTTTCGAAAATACTTTCAGCAATTGGTTGTCACTGTATTCGTCCACTATTTGTACGATGTCAATACGGTCTTTATCCAGCCATGGTTGATATTGGGAGAGGTTAGCCTTTGAAATACGGTCAGTTACCGCAAAAAATTCCTTTCCCTTGACGAGGGTTAAAACAACAGGCTGGAATACATATCCCAAAATGCGGTGGTGTATTAGTGCTATGGCGTACTTTCCCTCCATAATGCAAATATGATAAAAATTCTACCTGTTTCTTTAATACAAATTGACAACCACCGGCAAATGATCGCTGAATCCTCCGATATATACGGGTCCTTTGTAGGTTCTGAAGGGTTCCTGCCCGGTGTATTTTTTATCTTCAGTCAGAAGATATGGTGGTGCAAAAACAGAAAAACATGACGGGCTTGTTTTGAGGCCCTTTTTTGCAGTCAGCAGTTCGCCCGAAACTATGATCTGGTCGAGCATATTCCACTGTCCCTGAAATTTGTGTGTTCCTATCCTGTTTTTGGTTTCATATCCTGATGACAGGTTATATAAAATTCCTGTCGTAGCGTTATCTGTTGCTGGCAGAGCTTTTAAAACCCGGGCAAGACTTTTGTCACAGGGCCCGTCATTAAAATCTCCCATTAAAATGATTTTCTGATGAGGTTCGCTTTGGACTATCGAATCGATCTGCCGGCGGAGAATTGTGGCCATCTTCATGCGCGCAGGTTCAGTTTCGAGTATACCGCCACTCCTCGAAGGCCAGTGATTGACAAAAACATGCAGTGTATCAGTTCTTCTGACTGACACCTTGCAGTATAGAATATCCCTTGTTGGTTTTTCAGTGTTGTCAACAGATTTTCCAGCAATAAATTCGGTTTTCAGTATTTTTATAGTGGCCGGATTATAGAGCAGTGCAACATCAATGCCCCTGGTATCAGGGGAGTTTTTATGGACATACCGGTATTCAAATTTCACCAGCGGGGTTTTGTGTATGAGGTCAAGCAGTACCCGGCTGTTTTCAATCTCGGCCAAACCGATCATATCGGGAGGGGTCCATCCGCCGGCAGCAACAATGACTTTGCAAACCTTTTCGAGTTTTGTTTTGTATCTGCTGTAAGTCCAGTGCATTAATCCGCCCGGCAGGTATTCCTCATCAGCCTTAGTGGAATCATCGAAGGTATCAAAGAGATTTTCAACGTTGTAAAAAATGATCTTGATAATGTCATCTGTTAATCCGCCCGGACAGGTTTCCTGAGTCTTATGAACTGTTTTTGTGTTAACCTGGCATGAGAGGGGTATGAGCAAAAGAAGGAAGATTATAAGTCCGGAAGGCAGACGGAATGGCCGGTGAATTGATTTCAACGATCAATCCTCCTTTCTTTCAAATGCCCCCATATCAGGCTTCCTGTCGTAATTTAACCGCGAGGTTCCGTCATAATCGAATTCAAGGTAAGGATTTGTCACAATAATCTCTATATTTCCACTGTCCTTTGCCGGTGAGAGCGTGTCAAGCCTGAAGTCGAGCTCAAACCGGTCAGTGTCATTAATAAATTCAGGATTCTTATTCAGCTTGACGGCATTGAAATAGAGCGGATCATTAAAATCGAGAGAATCCTCGTGGTGTTTTATCAGACAATGATCAAAGTAATAATGGAAAGCATTTTCTTCATTATCACCCATTAACAACTCGTTTTCAAGGGTGCCGTATATAATAGTATTCGTAAATGTGGCTTCTTCAAGGTCCCTGGTCCTCGTAACCCAAACATATTTACCCGTTGAGGCATCAAATTCGGGGTATTTATAAAAGTTGGTCATAACAAGGGAAGGATTTGACCGGCTGCCGGCTTGTTGTCCGCCATATGGCGAGACACCGTAGTTGACAAAAGTGCAATGACCGAAACGGTATTTACCACCCCGTAAAAGAGTAACCAGGTATTCTCCGGCATTGGCAACAACAGTATTGTAACAGTTAATATGTGCGCCAAAGGCATATATGCCCACATAAGAATTGTTTTGAATAATGGTATTTTTTAATTCCAGGCCGGGCTGTAAGTCACTTGCATAATAGCCGATCTGGATGCCGGCAATGGCATTTTTGATAATGGCATAGTCAATGACATTTCCGGTACTGATCGGATCGATATAGATGGTTCCCCATTGTCCGGCAATAATGCGGTAATCTTCTTCAAGCCTGTCACCCTGGAAAATGACAGGATTTTCCTTTGTGCCGTTAATGATTATTTTACCCCAAACGATTAAACTCGACTGGTCATGAAGAAACACTTTTACGCCGGGATCAATGGTTAATGTTTGACCGGTGTCAACAGCCATGGAGTTATAGACAAGATATGGTTTGTCTGCGCGCCATGTTGTGGTCCGGAGAATTTCACCCCTGATGAGGTGGATATCCTGACCATAAGCGATTAGTTTTATATCCTGATAAGTACCATTGGTGATAAAGATTACAGAATCTTTAACGATCATGGGATTGTTAACACCCAGCGGATCAATTGTTACTTCAATGAATACAAAAAGGCTGTCTTTGGCGGGGATTTCAACGTTGGTGGTTTCGCGTAAAGGTTCACCATCGAAATTCATCCGGTAAAAGGAATTCTCACCTCCTCCGAGGTAAACAGCAGAAATCTTAACAGGTTTATTGTGAGGATTGTATACTTTAAATCCCATGGTGGCTGATCCGACAGAAGAAAATACGGTGTCAAAAGAAACCGTATCGGTTGAGAATGTTAAAGCATCGCCTGATGTTGTATAAAAATCGTCTTCCCTGCATCCCGGGCATAAGATTATAAATGCAATAACAGCCAGTGTGAGTAAAATATTTTTCATCCTTAATTTTAATCCAATCATCAAATTAAACGAACGATTGTTGAAAATCGTACGTATGTTCTGAAGACTGACAAAGGTAAAAATATCAGAAATATGAAAGAGAAGCATTATACGATATTTTCATTATAGATTTTTATTATATTTGATAATGACTATTTAACTTGAGTTGCTATTTATGAAAAAATATACTTAATAATTGATTTAAGATTTAAGATTTAGGATTTAGGATTTAGGATTTAGGATTTATGAAGTCAAAGGCAAAAACAATATAATCAATACTATTCAAAGCTGGAATTTCCCTTCTTAAATCAAAAATCTGCATTCTTAATTCAATGTCGTTTAGTTAAGGAAAAATAGTTAATAAATTTTGATAATACAAGTTCTTTGAAAAG
>JAFGTR010000165.1 GCA_016934055.1 Bacteroidales bacterium
ACGGGGACAATTGTATACACGGACTGCCAAAAGAACAGGTTCAAATGGTTTCACAACCTTTATAACGCCAACACATCCTGATGTTCCAACAGGATACTGGAATGCAAAGGTCAAAGTTGGAGGGACTGAATTCACCAAAACACTGAAAATTGAAACAATAAAACCCAATCGGTTGAAGATCAATATTGGCTTCGATCGTGACAAACTCACCGTCAACGATAAATCAGTTTTCGGTAATCTTGCCGTAACCTGGCTTCATGGCGCACCGGCAAGAAATCTCAAGGCAAAAGTCAGTGTTACCCTCACCAACGCAGAAACCACATTCCCCCGTTATCGCGATTTTAAGTTTACCGATCCCTCCCGTACCTTTACCTCTGAAGAGCAGACCATCTTTGACGGCAGAATTGATGAAGAAGGAAAAGCTCGCATTTCAGCTGCTTTCTCCGTTGAAAAAAGATCTCCCGGTATGCTGAAAGCCAACCTCATAACAAGAGTTTTTGAAGAAAGCGGTGATTTCAGCACCGACTTTTTTTCCCTGCCCTATTCACCTTATGGTTCATATGTGGGTATTAAAACGCCCAGTGGTGATAAACGCGGCATGTTACTGACCGACACCTTGCAATGGGTTGATGTTGTAACTGTTGATGATGACGGAAATCCTGTAAGCCGTACTAATCTTGAAATTAATATTTACAAAATACATTGGCGTTATTGGTGGGAAAGCTCTTCTGATGACCTCTCCAGTTATGTCGGCAACAAATACAATAATCCGGTTGTTACCAGAAAAGTATCTACGGCAAACGGGAAAGGAAGATTCAGTTTTCGCATCGACAGGCCCGAATGGGGAAGGTTCTTAATACGTGTTCTTGACCCTGTCAGCGGTCATGCTGCAGGCAAAATCGTATACATTGACTGGCCCGGATGGGCAGGCAGACCATTGCGTGATGACCCTCAGGCTGCATCCATGCTCACTTTCAATTCAGACAAAACAACGTATAATGTTGGTGAAAAAGCTGAAATAATTATTCCGACGAGCAAACAGGGACGCGCCCTTATCAGCCTTGAATCAGGATCTGTTGTAATCCATGCCGAATGGATCAATGCATCAGAGAAAGAGACACGTTATGTTTTTGATGTAACACCTGAAATGGCCCCGAATATTTATGTTCATGTTACCCTTGTCCAGCCCCATGGCAATACTATTAACGACATGCCCATAAGACTGTACGGGGTCATTCCGGTTATGGTAGAAAACCCTGAAACCAAATTGCAACCGCAGATCTCAATGCCTGATGTTCTTGAACCCGAGAAGTCATTCACCGTTAAAGTCAATGAAACCAATAAAAAAAGCATGACATACACTCTGGCTATAGTGGATGACGGATTGCTTGACCTCACCCGATACAAAACCCCTGATCCCTGGCGTGCATTTTATGCCAGAGAAGCACTGGGCATAAAGACATGGGATTTATACGATCAGGTTGTTGGTGCTTACGGTGGCAGACTTGAAAGTCTCTTAAGCATAGGCGGTGATGCGGAAGAAGAAGGCGGACAGGAAGGTGAAAAAGCAAACCGGTTCAAACCCGTGGTTATTTTCAAAGGACCGTTCAATCTTCAGGCAGGACGTTCAAACAACCATGTTATTGAGATGCCGCGTTATGTCGGATCCGTCAGGACGATGGTCATTGCCGGAGCAGATGGTGCTTACGGCTTCCAGGAAAAAACAACACCTGTCAGAAGTCCCCTCATGGTATTGGCCACCCTGCCCCGCGTACTTGGTCCGGGCGAAGAGGTGCAACTGCCGGTTTCTGTCTTTGCCATGGAACAGAACATAAAAAATGTAAAGGTTCAGATAAAAACCAATGATCTGCTGATCCCAAAGGATGAAAAGACAAAACAGATTTCTTTTGAAAAGACAGGAGACAAAATTGTGACATTTTCACTGAAAACTGCTCCGAGAATAGGAATGGGAAAAGTCTCCGTCATCGCATCCAGCGGTAACCTGTCGGCCACATATGATATTGAACTTGATGTCAGGGCCTCCAATCCTGAAATTTCGACAATGTATGCCGGCGTTATCGATCCCGGCAAAACCTGGACAAATGCATTCCCGATGCCGGGCATGGCAGGAACCAATACCGGTGTCCTTGAAGTGTCATCAATTCCTCCCATTGACATCGAAAGACGCCTTCATTATCTTATCCGTTATCCGCATGGATGCATTGAACAAATTACTTCAGCCGCTTTCCCACAGCTTTATTTATCCGATGTGATGGAACTCGATGAGCATTATAAAGCCAGGATATCAAACAACATCATATCAGGACTAAATCGTCTGAAGTCTTTCCTCATACCGGGAGGCGGTTTTAGTTACTGGCCGGGAGGAAATTATGTCAGTGACTGGAGCAGTTCTTATGCCGGTCATTTCATGCTGGAAGCAGAAAAGAAAGGGTATGCCCTGCCCGCAGGCATGAAATCAGATTGGCTGAAAAACCAGAAAAAATTAGCACGGCAATGGAGAAGGCTGTCCTTAAAAGATCCTTATCACCAGAACGATCTTGAACAGGCCTATCGTTTGTATACCCTTGCACTGGCAGGTCATCCCGAAATGGGTGCCATGAACAGGCTCCGGGAAGAAAAAGATCTTAGCATTCAGACTAAATGGAGGCTTGCAGCGGCTTATGCTTTGGCCGGCCAGGCTGAGATCGCCCGTCAGGTAACCACCGGCACTACAACGGATATAAAACCTTATACTGGTTTTTATTCTTCATACGGCTCTATGGAGCGTGACTGGGCAATGATTCTTGAAACGCTTGTTTTGCTCAATGACAGGACAAATGCAGTACCTCTGGCCCTTAAAATTTCTGAAAGTCTTACCCGTGACTATTGGATGAGCACACAGACCACTGCCTATTGTCTTTTATCAATGGCTAAATTTGCCGGCTATTCGGGTACTTCAAAGTCAATGGCCTATTCATACAGGTATAATGATGGTAAAAGCATTATGGCACAAACAGAAAAGCCTCTTTCAAATATAATCCTGCCAATTGGCAAATCAGCCACTGAGGGGAAAATATACATCGAAAACAAAGGTCAGGGATTATTGTATGCCAGAATAGTCCTTTCAGGCATACCACAAACCGGTTTAGAAAAAGCCGCTGAAAACAACCTGACAATGAGAATAACCTACAGGGATATCAACGGATCCTCAATCGATGTTTCCCGTTTGACCCAGGGTACCGATTTTATTGCTGAGGTGACCGTAATGAATCCTTCAGTGTTGCATTACAAAGATATGGCATTGACTCATATCTTTCCTTCTGGTTGGGAAATCCGCAACACCAGATTGTATGATATTAAATCTCCACAAGAAATAAGTACTCCTACTTATCAGGATTACAGAGATGACAAAGTTTTAACTTATTTTAATCTTCCGCGCGGAAAAAGCAAGACATTTATTGTTCAGTTGAATGCTGCATATCTCGGCAGGTTTTATCTCCCGGGCATATTTTGCGAAGCGATGTACGATAACAGCATCAATGCTGTCCGTGAAGGACAATGGGTTGAAGTCGTATTATATTAACATATTTATATATCAATGTCGTTAAGTTAAGACCGAATTATGTCCCTCTCTCGGAGAGGGCGCAGGGAGAGAACAAAAAAACCTTAACTTAACAACATTGATATATATTTTATTATTTGATATATATATAATATCATTTATACTTTTTCTTTAATCACATAGTGTTTCTTTTGCCGGATTTTGTCGGTATTCAAAAAGCAACCTGATTTGTTCCTTTGTTATTCTGTTTGTCGACAAAGGAGGCAGGTTATCCATTTGAAAAAACCCTGTTTCACTTGTTTCCAGTCCCCCGGACAATTTACCCCCCTTTTCATTGCACAATATAAAAAGCTTATAAATATGGTACAGATCAGGGGGATGAGCGTAACACTTCTTATCAAGAACGGCCAGCAATCTTGAAGCTTTAACCGTAAGGCCTGTTTCTTCCCAAACCTCCTTTTCAGCGACTTCAAAAGGTGTCAGGCCCACATCAGCCCATCCTCCGGGAACGGACCAGCAATCGTCAATTCTTTCACGAACCATTAAAATTCTGTCATCACGGAAAATAACACCCCTTACATCAACCTTTGGTGTAAGATACCCCTTTTCCGTTGTTATCAGGTTTATTATCTTATCCATTTCAACATCTGTATAATGATGCAGAATATCGGCGGCTAATTGCTGCAACTGTTCGTAACGGTTTTTATCGTATGGATTTTCTGTGTAAGTCAGTCCCGCTTGCGCTATAGACTGGATTTTCCTGGCTAAATCCAACCAATCATAATTCATCATGTTGAAATTTGTTATGTTACTATTATGTATGCCATTGAATGCTTTGCAGATAAAATGATCAGATTCAAAGTAAAACTGTCAACCCCGCAAAATACAAAAACTGAATAATAATATAATATTTTAATATACTGCTTTTTAAATCATATGACTTCAATATAAAGGAGAAACATGCGCCAATCACAAACCAGGCCATATAATTTCGGATTGGAACAGAATGGCTTTCCCAGCTCCAATATCCCAGGGTGATGGCAACAGGTTCCAGCAACACATCCAGGATCAACACCAGAACGGCAGCTAAAAGTGCAGTAAAAATCCATCTGTGCCTGAGCCAATACTTTACCAGTGAATTTGCCGATAAAATCAACATAAGCCAATTGAAGCCAATAACCAAAGGAACATTGAACAATGTAATGTTGAAAACATCACCGTATGCATATGATCCGAAAATCAGTCCTGTTTTAACACCCATCACTTCAATGAAAAACGTAAGAAGCAATATCAAAAAAGTAATCATCAGCAATGACCATGAAAAATGATTTCTTATAAAGGCCACGAAAACAAAAGTGTTGATAATGAAAAGAAAACCTTCCGTTAAAATCAGGGCTTTTTGTCTCAAGGCCGGAACAACGTGCAATACAAAGCCTACGCTGAAAAGTAAAACTACAATCAGCAAAAGTTTTTTTTCAATTTTACCGTTTGTTTTCATGGAAAAAATTTATCTTATTTTAATTTTAAACCTTTACTGAAACAAATTTGTAGTAAATTCAACCAAATGCACAATTATTAGTTAAAAATTTATCTGTGTGTTTTAAACAGCTATAAATACTGCGTATAAATTTACCAATGAAAACTAAAACACTTGTTATCGGAGCCGGATTATCAGGTCTGTCAGCTGCAGCGGTTCTGGCCAAAAATGGCGTTGATGTTCAGGTCTTTGAAAAAAACAGGGAAATCGGTGGCAGGGCGAGACAATTTAAACAGAATGGGTATGTTTTCGATATAGGCCCCTCATGGTATTGGATGCCAGATGTCATTGAAAAATTCTTTTCTTATTTTGATAAAAAACCTTCCGATTATTATCAGCTGATTAAACTCGATCCTTCCTACCGCATCTATTTTGGCAATGACGAAAGCCTTGACGTTCCGGGTAATCTGAATGAATTGGTTCGGTTGTTTGACCACATTGAACCCGGCAGCGGAATAAAACTCACGAACTTTCTGAAAGATGCCGAATATAAATACCATTTTGGCATGCACGAAGCTGTTTATAAACCTGCTCATTCTTTTACTGAATTCATTGATCGTAAAATACTGCTCTATGCGCTGAAACTTGATTTTTTACGGTCAGTTTCCGGTGTCGTCAGGAAGAATTTCAAAGATAAACGCCTGATACAATTGCTTGAATTTCCTGTCTTGTTTCTGGGCGCCACACCCCAAAATACGCCATCACTCTACAGTCTTATGAACTATGCCGACCTGGTCCTGGGCAGCTGGTATCCGATGGGTGGTATGTTTAAACTCATTGATGCCCTGTACCAATTGGCTGGTTCTTATGGCGTTACTTTTCATACCAATGCCCCGGTCAGTGAAATCATTATTAAAAATAAAAAAGCCTGTGGTTTAAAGGTATTTGATTCAATATATACTTCAGATTTTGTAATTGGAAGTGCTGATTATCATCATATTGATAACTCTTTACTCCCTGAAGCCTATAGAAATTACAGTGAGAAATACTGGCATTCCAGGGTTATGGCCCCTTCTGCACTTCTCATATTCCTGGGTGTTCGTAAAAAACTGAAAGGTCTTTTGCATCATAATATATTTTTTGATACTGATTTTGACCAGCATGCTGAAGATATCTACAGTAAACCTAAATGGCCTGAAGAACCGGCATTATATGTTTCATGCACATCAAAAACTGATCCTGGTGTTGCCCCTCCGGGTTGTGAAAACCTTGTGATACTCATTCCGATAGCTCCCGGATTGGAAGACAATGACACAATTAAAGAACACTATTTCAGACTTGCTGTAAAAAGGTTTGAAACAATTACCGGCCAATCAATCATTGATGATATCGATTTTAAAAGGATTTACAGTTGTTCTGATTTCACCCGTGATTATAATTCCTTTAAAGGAAATGCTTACGGACTGGCTAATATACTTTGGCAAACAGCCTTCCTTAAACCAAAAATGAAAAACAGAAAGGTTCAAAATCTCTTCTACAGCGGACAACTCACCACACCAGGTCCGGGAATACCGCCATCCATAATATCCGGACAGGTAGCAGCACTGGAAATTCTTAAAAAGAAAAATCAAAAAAAGTAATTTGATTGTAACTGAAAATGGTTAAGTTATGAAAAAGATCTTCGATGAAATATCCATTAAAACAAGTTCGCTGATAACCCTAAGATATTCCACGTCTTTTTCTATGGGCATTAAACTTTTGCACAAAAGTTTGCGAGACCCTATTTTTGCCATTTATGGTTTTGTCAGACTTGGCGATGAAATTGTTGATTCTTTCCACGGCTTTGATCAAAAGACATTGTTCTACCGTTTTAAGGAGGATGTCTATGCAGCCATCCGTGATAAAATAAGCCTGAATCCGGTTCTTAACAGTTTCCAACACGTTGTTCATCAATATCATATTGATAGTGAACTTATTGACGCCTTTATAAAAAGCATGGAACTTGATTTGTATAAAAAACAATATGATGCGAAAGATTTTAAGGAATACATTTTGGGTTCAGCAGAAGTAGTCGGGTTGATGTGCCTGAAAGTTTTTTGTAACAGTAATAGCAGTAACGCCGGACTTTATGACAAACTGAAAGAAAAGGCCATGAAACTGGGTTCGGCCTATCAGAAAATTAATTTTCTGCGGGATATACAGGCTGATCATAAAATACTGGGCCGTAATTATTTCCCCGGCATTAACATGGAAAAGTTCAGTGAATCCGACAAGAAAAACATAGAGCAAGACATTGAAAAAGATTTCAGGGAAGGCCTGGAAGGAATAAAACTGTTACCTGCACCATCAAAGTTTGGCGTTTATCTTTCTTATGTATATTACTTTACATTATTTAAAATGATAAAACAAATCCCTGCATCTTTATTATTGAAGCAAAGATTCAGAATACCTGATTACCGTAAATATATTTTATTGTGTAAATCGTGGATTACATTCAAACTGGGCATAATTTGAAAACCTTTTATACAGAGCCGCTGATTTTTTGTTGATTAATATAGAATAAAAACTTGAGCACATACAGTCTGATCAATATTTGTGTTATTACTCTTCCCCTGATACTCAGTTTCGATAAACGGGTTGCTTTTTTCAAATCCTGGAAGTATATTATTCCGTCTATAGCTATAACAGCAATGCTCTTCATTATCTGGGACAGTGTATTTACCTTTCTGGGTGTATGGCGTTTCAATCCGATACATGTCGGTTCTGCTCATCTTTTGGGCCTGCCACTTGACGAGGTTATGTTTTTCATTATTGTTCCTTACGCCTCGCTTTTTATTTATGACGTGCTGAAAGAATACGTTAAAAAAGATCTGCCTGAACGGATTACACGATATTTTGCGACCACTCTTATTGTTTTCTTAATAATCATTGCAACTGTTTATCATGCCCGGCTGTATACATTTATTTGCTTCATATTACTGGCTGTAACGCTTATCATCATAGAATACGTTATCAAACCTGATTACATGGGTCGTTTCTTTATGGCATACGGCGTTATTCTCATACCTTTTATTATCGTGAACGGTTTACTGACGGGCACTTGTCTGGATGCCCCGGTGGTTTTATATAATGACAGTGAAAATATGGGCATAAAGTTATTGACAATACCGGTTGAGGACATTTTTTACGGCATGTTGTTAATCCTGCTGAATGTGTCGGTCTATGAAAAACTGAAAAACATTAAAGCAAAGGGGAATATATAATTTCATTTGCTGCTTTTTTAAGACTGTTTTAAAAACAGAATTCAGATTGCAGTTTAACGAATTAAGCTTTAAGAAGTAAAATGCCAAATATAACATAATCAATCCTATAAAAACCTGGCATTAACCTTCTTAAATCAAAAATCGTCATTCTTCATTATAAAATCGTATGAAGAGTTTTATAACTGAAATAATTGAATTCATTATTGAAAGACCTCTTTGAGGACCTGCAGAGAGTTTATACCGGTCATCTGGCCAAAATGAACCATGTAAAATTCAATAATGCTATCCAGCAGATAACTTCGTGTTTTATTTGTTAACCTTATATTTTCCAATTGTGCCAGTGAACCACCGGCCAGCTGCCAGAATCCATTTTTTTCATTATCGCCTGCATCTGCAGGCAGCAGAAAAACGGGATGATTGTCATTTACTCCGTTGTGTTCAGGCAGAAAAGGGTATATGCCCAGAAATTTCATATACTGCAACAGGAAAACAAGATGAAAATTCTGTATGCCTTCCTCTTTGATATCAAGCAACTGAATGGCATGAATCAAAAAATCAAACAGCGCCCGGTTTGATTCTTCCTCCCTTATCGTTTTATACAGCAATTCCGCAATAAAAAGGGCAATCGTGCTCTTGACAATCTGAAAAGGTATTGAATTAAAATGCAGCCAGCATGACATTTCCCTGATTCGCTGCAAATCCCTGCCCGGTTTATGGTACAGATCAATTTCAAGTATGGTGAGCGGAAGAAAGAATGATGCCGGAAAAGATGTCCTTTTTGAACGCACCGCATTAACCATGCATGAAAGCCTTCCAAATTGTTCGGTATATAAAGAAGTGATAATACTTGATTCAGCGTATTTCACATTATGAAGCACAATGGCACGCGTTTTTTCAAGCATTTTCGCAGGACGATTTAGTGGATAAACAGCAGTTTGGTAACAAATGTCTGGCTGCCATCATCATTTGAACAAAACACAAGATATACACCTGTGCCCACTTTTTGTCCGCTGAAATTTTTCCCGTTCCAGATAGCCTGACCGCCAAAAGCATTCGTTTCATATACCAGATTCCCGCTTATATCAGTGATTTTCACATTCACATTTTCTACCAGACCTGTAATGGTAATATCACCATCATAATTTTCCCTTACAGGATTCGGAAAAACATAAGCATTTGAAAAATCCTCACTGCCTTCAGTTGACTGACCCATGAAAGAAAATATACCTTTGTCGGTACCAAAAAACACCTCACCATTGGTATGATTAATGGCAATGCTGTTGATATTATCTGAAGGCAGGGGACTATTGGCTGCTGTGAAATGAAGAAGCTCTTCTTTACCGTCTGCCGACACCAGGAAAACGCCTGAGTTTTCTGTTCCCAGCCATTTCCGGTTTCCACCATCGACAGCTATTGCCGTAATTTTCTCTGTTGCCAGCAAAAGGTCAGCATTTGGTGTTCCGTCGTTACGCGGAATGGGAGGCTGATAACCGGTGATGACGTTTTCATTGAAAATATCTGTCGGATTGTAATATATTACTGGTCCTTTGCTTGTCCCCACCCAAATGTTTCCTTCCCTGTCCTCTGCAACAGAAAAAATATGGTTAAATACGTCATCTTCCTGATTTTTAACAATGAAAAACCTTTCATAGACTTCACCCTGATCACCAAGGGAAAAAACTAAAATACCGTCTACGTCAAGCACTAACCATTGCTGATTAAAAGTTGTTGGTAATATATCCCCAATAAGCGTACCCAGGCCAAAACCAGGAAAATCGAATTCTATTTTCTTCCATTTTTTATCCTTTCCGACAAAATAAACGGGATGGTCGCTCAAGCTTGTTGATATCCATAAGTTTCCTGAAGGATCAAAATTTAAACCGGATACGTTGACATAGCCATGTCCAAATCCCGGTACGGGTTCAAGAATACTGTTGGTTTCATCAAATATATCCACCAGGTTTCCATCCTGAAACTCAACAATGCCATAACCCAGTGATCCGCCATAAACATGTCCCGGATCAAACGGATCAATAGCAACCTCCGAAATGTTGTAAAATCCGTTAAGGCCTTGCAGTATTTTGTAATTGTAGCTCTTCCAATTTTCATCAGCAAAGCTGTAAGCTCCTTTACCTGCCCAGCGTGTCGACAGGTTACCACCCCCTGCCCACAATATGCCTGATTCAATGGCAATATCACCAACATCCCTGTAGGCAGGACCGTTTGGAGTTATATAAGTGTTCCCCGCCGGCTCCGCTTTTCCCAATCCATTTTCCGGATCAGCAAACCAAATCTGATTGTTTTTATCAATTAAAGCATGCCTGCATCTGTAAGAGGCAAAAACTGTAAAATGTGTCTCATTTTCATCATATATATCTGTGCGGTAATCAGACGAAAAAATCAGATATTGCGGTTGACGTATAATAAAATTCACATGACCTGTATAGGGGAGTTCCCAATTTTTCCATCCTGATTCATCAATGGTGATGATATTATCCATTGTGGTAACTTCATTCCTGTAATGCGTAAACAGCTTACCATTAAAAAACACAAGGTGACGGTATTCAGCTGAAACTTCAGGTAATTCAGTCAGACGGCTCCAGGCATTGTAATCCACCAGGTTGGGATCAGCATAAGCAGCCTTGTATATGCCTTCACTGGTTGCAGCATAAAGATATGTTCCGTCAAAAGCAATATCATTAACCGTGATCTGTGTTCCGCCCGGCCCGAACAAATAGGTATCCTTAATCAGAATTCTTTTCATGTCCACCATCATCATACCAAATCCGCAGGCAAGGAAGGCATAATCCTCAATAAAAAGAACACTGTTAACAGATTTATCCCCGGTAAATGTTTTTATCATCAAGTCAGGCAGGTTATAAATGGAATCGTTTCGTATCAGATCAAGATTACCGTTCTTATAAGCGACCAAAAGCGTTTTTGTATTTTCGGAGTAAGCGATGGTGCTGATGTCAATATCCGACAGGCCATTGACTTTTGAGTATCGCTGAATGCTGTTATCAAAGGTGTTATATGAAAACATACCTCCGGTTGTGGCACAATATATCTTTTCATCGATTTCAGCAATTCTTATTCCGCCGGAATAAGGTAAATGGTCACGCCATGTTCCGTTAGGAATCTGAGCAACAGCATTTAAACCATACAATAAAACAAAAAGCAGAAATAATAAGATTCGGCCCATAATTTAAAATTTACCTGATAAAAATACGAATAAACGCCAAAGTTATTGTTATGATCTCAATTTCTCTGCTTAAAGCAAAAAAGCCTGAGACATAATCAGTACAAATCAGAGGTTTATTTAACAACTGATTGCAAGAAAATCTGAAAGTTTACGGATTGCTGTGGCACGGTGGGATATCTTGTTTTTTTCTTCCAGGGATATTTCAGCAAAGGTTTTATTTAACCCTTCAGGTTGAAATATCGGATCATAACCAAATCCGGAATCACCTCTTTTTTTATACAGGATCATCCCTTCCACAACCCCTTCGAATGTTAAAAGCTTATCATTGAGTATTAATGCTATAACAGTCCGGAACCTGGCTTTTCGGTTATGCTGGTTCCGCATAGCTGACAATACTTTCCGGATGTTGTCTTCAAAATTACAGCTCTCACCGGCATAACGGGCAGAAAACACCCCGGGTTCTCCATTCAGGGCATCTATTTCAAGCCCTGTGTCATCAGCAAAACAATTTATCCTATAATGATTATGGATAAATGATGCTTTCTGAACAGCATTATCTTTTATGGTTTTTCCTGTTTCAGGAATATCGCCTTCAAATCCGATATCATGAAGGGTAACCAAGGTTATACGCCGATTCAGAGCATGCCGTATTTCCTTAACTTTATGAATGTTATTTGTGGCAAATAAAAGCTTCATACCGCTGGTATAAATTAAGAGGTTATCTGAAAAGCAACAAACTCTTTACATAGAATAATGCGGTATGGAATACTTCAGGGAAAAAACAGATCATCCTCCACTTGCACTGAAACCACCTCCGATCTTAATCGGGCGTGGATTTATACAAATTACAGGTATTTTTTCACTGTTTGCAATAATATACTGTTCCTGCGGACCCAGCACATAATCAGCAAAGCCAATATCCCGGGTGGTCATAACCAGAATAGCATCGGCTTCAATCTGTTTGGCATGGGCAATGATTTCTTTCCCAAAGTCCATTTCTCCTTCACTAACCTTTATTTCAAACCTGATGTTTTTTGTTGTAAAATACTTCGACAGGAAATATGTATTTGACTCGACACCCCGTTTGAAGTTTGAATCTGTATATTTCGCTCTGATTGCAATAAATTTCGTATTAAATGTCCTTGAAAAGAAATGTGCCCATGTGATGCATTCCTTGACTTCCCTGCGATAGGAAATAGGGATAATGATGTTTTTAAAAACTTCCGCTTTAGGCTCATCCTGAACAACGATAAACGGAGCCTTTGAACTGGCAATGACTTTTAAAGCCCAGCTTCCCAAAAGTTTTTGCATGCCTTTAATGCCATGTGTTCCCATCAACACCATCAGAGCATTGACCTCAGTAGCAACTTCTCCGATAGTATGAAAAATTGTTCCTTCACGGGCAATATAACGGAACTTAAGTGAGGTATCAGGAACAATCTCACGTACTTTTTCTTCCATTTTCTTCTCTGCATCCCCAATTTCACTATCCTTTTTTACAACATGCAGTAAAGCAATCTCACTTTTCAGGATATGGGACATATTAACGGCATGCTTCAGGGCAAAGAGGGATTTTTCAGTAAAATCCCATGTAACCATAATCAGGTTCTTTTCTTGTTCCATGGTTAGGGTTTATTTATTTATAAAACTATGAATTTATTTTTTTATTTCAAATTGGAGTTATTAAAAGTAATAAAAATATCGATGAAAATATGCATTATCATTTATACTGAAGGCTTATTTGGATTTTCACACCTATTGTACGAAAAAAAAATAATGAAGTTACCTGTTGTGCATAGCGGCAAATGATTAATTTTGAATGACAATGTAAAATTTGATTATAGCATGGAAAATACAGACTGGAAACATCTTCCCTTTGCCTATATGAAAACCGATTATAATGTCCGGTGCTATTGCAGGAATGGCCAATGGGGAGAACTCGAGATTTGTTCCTCGGCATATATCAATATGCATATGGCCGCAACTTGTCTGCATTATGGCCAGGAAGCATTTGAAGGGCTGAAAGCATTCTGTGGAAAAGACGGCAGAATCAGGGTTTTTCGCTGGCGTGAAAATGCGAAAAGGATGTATAATACAGCTATAGGTATTAAAATGGTCCCGGTACCGGAAGAGATTTTCGGACAGGCTGTTTTTTCAGTCATCAGACTGAACAAACGTTTTATTCCCCCTTACGGGCATGGTGCTTCCTTATACATTCGTCCGCTGCTTATAGGAACCGGTGCCGAAGTGGGTGTTAAACCTGCCAAAGACTATTTGTTTGTGGTATTTGTCACACCTGTTGGTCCGTATTTCAAAGAAGGCTTCAAACCCGTGGATGTTATGATATGCCGGTCACATGACAGGGCAGCGCCATTAGGAACGGGAGCCATAAAAGTCGGTGGCAATTATGCTGCCAGTCTTACTTCACTTGAAATTGCGAATAAGAAAGGATATTCAACCACGCTTTATCTTGATGCAAAGGAAAAGAAATACATTGATGAGGCCGGTCCGGCCAATTTTTTTGGCATTAAAAAAAACATGTATATTACACCTGAATCGAAATCAATCCTGCCATCCATAACCAATATGAGTCTTATGGATCTGGCCAGAAAAGAAGGTATGACTGTTGAAAAGAGACCTGTTCCTGTTGATGAGCTTAATACCTTTGATGAAGTTGGCGCATGTGGTACGGCAGCTGTCATTACCCCCATAAGAAAGATTGTTGATCCTGATCTGAATGTATTTTATGAATATTGCAAAGATGGTCATCCGGGCCCCGTATCAACCAGGCTTTATAAACGTCTGACGGCCATACAGTATGGAGATGAGGAGGATCAGTTTCATTGGATTGATTATATTGAATAACACGGAAACGCCTCCCTGTTGCGGAAGACTGATTATCTTCTTCCCGTCTTTATTCTTTAATCTTTTGTCTTTAATCTTGCTTCTTGATTCTTGGCTCTTGATTCTTGGTTCTACATTCTTTATACAGCTCAACATAACTCATATAATCAACATGGCATCGCCATATGTTCCGAACCTGTACTTTTCCTTTATGGCTATTTTATAAGATTCGAATAAAAAGTCAAAGCCGGCAAATGCTGAAACCATCATTAACAAAGTTGATAACGGCAGATGAAAATTCGAAACCATGCATGTCGGAACGCTGAATTCATAAGGTGGAAATATAAACTTATTGGTCCATCCGTCAAATGGTTTTAAATGTCCCATGGTTGACACAGAGCTTTCCAGGGTTCTTAAAACGGTGGTGCCAACAGCACATACCTGTTTTTTATTATCCTTTGCCCTGTTCACTATTCCGGCCGCATCTTCAGATATAATAATCCGTTCCGAATCCATTTTATGTTTGGTAAGATCTTCAACATCAACGGTTCTGAAATTTCCAAGTCCAACATGAAGTGTGATTTCTGCAAATTTAATGCCTTTAATCTCAAGCCTTTTAATAAGTTCACGGCTAAAATGAAGCCCCGCAGTAGGTGCTGCTACAGCTCCTTCATGTTTTGCAAAAATTGTCTGATATCGTTCTCTGTCTTCCGATTGCACGGCTCTTTTAATAAACTTCGGGAGTGGAGTTTCTCCCAGCCTGTACAAGGTTTTTTTAAATTCTTCATAATCCCCGTCGAACAAAAACCTTAAGGTGCGACCCCGTGATGTTGTATTATCAATGACTTCTGCAACAAGAGAATCATCATTATCACCAAAATAAAGCTTATTGCCAATCCTTATCTTTCTGGCCGGATCAACCAGAACATCCCACAACCTCTGTTCACGGTTAAGTTCCCTCAGCAAAAAAACTTCGATTTCCGCTCCGGTCTTTTCCTTATTCCCGTATAAACGCGCAGGAAAAACTTTAGTATTGTTAACCACCATGACATCCTCCTCACCAAAGTAATTCAGTATATCTTTAAAAACGCAGTGCTGAATTTTGCCCGTCTGCCTGTTTAAAACCATTAACCGCGATTCATCTCTTTTTTCAGCAGGATATTTGGCTATAAGCTCCTCCGGCAAATTGTATTTATACTGTGATAATTTCATGGAATAATGATATATACTTCAAAATTATATATTCGACGCTTTTACGTATAAAAGAAAAAAAAGTTACAAAAAAACTAAATTTCTTTCAAATTCTTCAACAGTCATGGCATTTTCAATATCGTAATCTCCTATTTTTTTCCTTTCAAGACTGGTCATATAAGCTCCCGAATGCAATGATTTTCCAATATCTCTGGCAAGTGCACGTATATAAGTGCCCTTGCTGCATACAATCCTGAGGCTTATATAAGGAGGATCAAATCTCAACATCTCCAGTGTATTAATAATTATTTTTTTACCTGACAGTTTAACATTTTTACCTTTTCTTGCATAATCATAAGCCCTTATACCATTAATGTACTTGGCTGAATAAACAGGAGGCACCTGGATTGTTTCTCCCAGGTATTCTTTTAATACACTATTAACCATTTCTTCAGTAATATGTTCAAAAGAGAAATACGCATCAACCTCTGTTTCAAGATCAAACGACGGGGTTGTGGTCCCCAGTTTCAGTGTTGTATGGTATTCTTTGAACATTTCCTGATAACGCGCAATATTCTTTGTTTCCCTGCCCGTGCATATTATAACAAGTCCGGTTGCCAGTGGATCAAGTGTTCCGGCATGCCCGACCTTTATTTTTTTAACCTTGATCTTATGTTTAATAATAAACCTTACTTTGTTCACCAGCTGAAAAGAAGTCCATCCGTATGGCTTGTTGAACAAAAGTACCTCTCCGTTTAAAAAATCCATTGTTACAAAGCAATTTTGCCGGCAATGATCAGCAAAATAATGACTGCTCCGGCCAGTATTCTGTACCAGCCAAATATTTTAAAACCATTATTTGTCAGATAATAAATGAAACTGCGGATGGCAATCAAAGCAACGATGAAGGCTATAATATTTCCGAATATCAGGATGCCAACATTATCAAAGTTCAACGCATCATAACCCTTGTATAATTTGTATGCTGACGCTGCAAACATGGTGGGAACAGCAAGGAAAAACGAAAACTCCGCAGCATTTTGCCGGTTCAGCTTTTCCACCATTCCGCCAATTATGGTTGCAGCTGAACGCGAAACACCGGGAATCATGGCGATTACTTGAAAAAGCCCTATCTTAAAAGCTTTCGGATAAGTTATCTCCTGGTTTTCATGCACATTGATGAACCATTTATCCACAAACAAAAGAACCACACCGCCAATGATCAAAGAACAGGCTACAATGAAGGCACTATCCAGTAACTTGTCAATATAATCCCCTATCAGGAGGCCAAATACAGCTGCGGGTATAAAAGCAACAAAAAGCTTATAGTAAAACACAAGGGATTTAAAAAAACGTTTCCTGTACAAAACAACCACCGATAGAATTGCTCCAAACTGAATATTAACAATGAACATATTGATAAATTCACTGTCCTGCATCCCCAGAATCTCTTTGGTAACAATCATATGCCCTGTTGAAGAAATGGGCAGGAATTCTGTAATGCCTTCGACTATGGCTATGATAAGTGCTTCAAACCAACTCATTACCCTGTACTAATCCTCTTTTGGTTTTTTCATAATAGCCCATATTTCGAATATAAAACCTGCCAGAACAACCAATGGGGCAAGTGTAATCCGGCGAAAACTGAAAATTTCGTCCTTATTAAAAACATTTGGATCATCAGATTTTCCACCTATCATCAGCAAAAAACCCACGATAATAACAACAAATCCGATAATCAGCAGTTTATAGTTTTCTTTTCCAAGGGCAAAGCCGGCTTTATTGATTGTTTCCTCTTTTTTTGATGCCATAATATTTAACATTAGGAATATAATTCATCGGTTGTCATGGTCAGATACCGGTTCACAGCCAGCCTGGCAGAAATTAAAGCCAGCATGACACCAATAACAATGACCAGTGAAAACAGAATACCTGAAATACGGTAATCCTTCAGACTAAAGAGACCTTCCAGCTGACGCTCAGCAACAATCATAGTGCCTATCAGCAATCCTATGGCAATAAAGGCCGATAAAATACCCTGATACAGGCTGTTGTATAAAAACGGCCTTCTGATCACAGTTGACTGAGCTCCCACCAGCTGCATGGTCCGTATTATAAAACGCTTGGCATATACTGACAGGCGTATTGTGTTGTTGATTAAAGTAAGCGCAATCAGAAAGAGCAAAAGACTGAAAGCTAAAATGGTGATACTTATTCTTCTGATGTTATTGTTGACTTTATAAATCAAATCTTTCTGATAAACTACATCTCTTACCCCATTGTAGTTTAGTATATCCTTTTCAATTACTTCAATGCTGTCAGTGTTGGCAAAAGGCGCATATAATTTAACGTCAATAGAGGCCGGCAAAGGATTGAATCCGAGAAAATCCTCAAAATCCTCGCCCCATTCTTCCTGAAAGTCCCTGATAGCTTTCTCTTTTGTTATATACCGGGTTTCTTTTACAAAATGTTTTGCGTCCAGTATTTTTTGCAATCCGAAAATTTCAACCTCCTTGATGTCATCGTTCAGAAATATGCTGAATCCGATATTTTCCTTTACATAATCCGACAGCTTTTTGGTGTTGAGCAACAGCAATCCGATCAGACCCAACATATAAAGCACCAGGGAAATACTGATGACCGACGTGATATAAGACGCTCTCAAACGCCGACGTATGACATTGTCCTTTTTTTGCATCAGGAAGTCTGATTTGGACGGTAAATATATAAATAAAATGCCGATTCCGGCCGGCTTAGTGTCGTTAAAAATCGTTAAGTTATGATTCGCATCATCCCTTTTAATGCTTTTTGTATAACATGAAATGGATACAATCAATCTTTATCAATCACCAGAAATTTCTTGCGGAGGGTTTCT
The DNA here is from genome assembly GCA_016934055.1 of Bacteroidales bacterium. GTDB lineage: Bacteria > Bacteroidota > Bacteroidia > Bacteroidales > UBA10428 > UBA5072. The sequence continues at coordinate 18,415 of JAFGTR010000165.1, forward strand.
CCGTATTCGTCCACCAGGGTCAGGGTATGCCATCCATTTGACGGTAACAGCTCAAGCTGGTGTATATATTGTGTAGTCCTGATAAACTGATCATCAAGATGCCAAAAAACTGTTGTTTCCGGTTTCCTGTGTGCCACCTCAAAAACAACCCTTCCGCGTGTACCATCCAATTGTACCGGTATGTAAATCCTCACTTCATGTCTCGGGTAAATCAGTTCCATGGAGGGCATCTCTCCCTGTCCGCAGCCCGCTTTGTAGGCAGGCAGCTCAACATAATCATGATGCCTTGTTTTATAATACCATTCCTGCACAGGCGGAAGTACGAACCAGACCTTATGCACCATATTTGATACCTCTTCGCAATTGCTGTTGACCCTGTATTTTTCATCCGGAGACAGATGTATTAAACGGTGGTACGGACAGCATGAAACTGATTTACAAGTATATGGTATTTTTATGGTATCCACATCATCACAATACATCCCTGCCCGATATCCGCTTTTACGACACACAGCAGCATCGATAAGTTCATTAACAGGCTCTTTAAACCAGCCTTTGCCAGGTAACAGAGTAAAAAGTTCAAACATCACAGGTGCTGCAGTGGCAATGCCTGTCAAACCTGGCCTTCCTTCCCCGTCGGCATTACCTGCCCATACACCAATGACATATTCTGGGGTTGTACCTATGGCCCAGCCATCTCTGTATCCATAACTTGTGCCTGTCTTCCAGGCTATTCTCCGTGCTGAAGAATAACAGGTCCAGCCCGCTTCCTCATCCGGACGATTTACTTCGTTCATAGCATTATACATTGACCATACAGAAGAAGCACTGAAAATGTAGGGTTGATCCGACGGACCTGATAATGCTTTCTTTTCTGATCCTGCACAATAATAATTCAGATCATGGAAGTCGGAATTAAAATATTGTGTGTAAAGGCCGTAATGATTTAAAATGCGTGAAAAAAAAGCATAAATCTCAACCATTTCCCACAGCTTGCCCTCAGCACCACCCAGAATCAAGGACAGGCCATAATGTTCAGAAGGCCTGTTCAGAGTACTCATACCCAATTGCTTTAACAAATGATGAAACCTTTCTACACCATAATCCTGCAACATACGTACTGCAGGAACATTCAGTGAACGCGACAAAGCATTTTTGGCCGGTACGGCACCATCAAACTGCTGATTATAATTGCGCGGTGAAAAATCCTTGAAGGTGACAGGTATATCCGGGACAAGGCTACCCGGTAACATTTTACCATCTTCCAGCATAGCGCCAAATAAGATGGGCTTTAACAGACTGCCGGTACTGCGCGGGGAGATGATAATATCAACATCATTCGCGTTATCCATACCAGCCAGGCTGTTCACATTACCAATATAGGCGAGTACATTACCATTTTCCACGTCAGCAATCAATACGGCAAGATTATGAATTTCATTGTGACGATAAATGCGGTAATATTTTTCTGCTATATCACCGGCTTTCATTTGCAATACAGCATCAAGTGAAGACCTGACGATTCTGCCAGGTTGCTGCTTATAAATTCTGTTCAGCAGATGAGGAGTGAGCTGTGGTAATGGCAGTGGTTTTTCCGGTATGGTTTCCAGTTTTGAAATGCTGCAGGTGATGGAGTCAATCTTGCCATATTGATAAAGTCTATCAAGCAACCGATTTCGTTTTTGTATCAGCTGTTCTCTGTTTTTGCCGGGATGAATAAGAGAAGGGGAATTTGGCAGAACAGCAAGCAAAGCAGCTTCTGCCCATGATAAATCATGACTGCTGAAACCAAAATAACGCCATGACGCTGCCTCCAGACCGACAACGTTGCCGCCATACGGAGCGTGGGAACAATACAACTGCAATATTTCTTCTTTTGTTTTTGCCAGCTCAAGCCTTGTAGCAAGAATTATTTCAATTATCTTTTCCGGTATTGTCCTTGGCTTTCCTTTCCTTGAAAGCCTTATCACCTGCATGGTAAGGGTGCTGCCGCCCTGGACAATCCGTCCTGCCCTGATATTCTGGGACAAGGCTCTGACAATTGAGACCGGATTAAATCCGGGATGATATTTAAAATAGCGGTCTTCAAAAACAATGACAGCTGTTTCTAATTTACCGGGTATTTCATTGCTTTCAGAAAACCGCCATTGACCGTCATCTGCTATTTTTGCCCCAAGCAATACTCCATTACGGTCGAACAAAACCGTGGCCGTCGGATCATCAAAAAGCTTATCCGGTAAACAGATGCCATAAAAAACCATAAGAAAAAGAGCTGATCCGATGATAATTTTACGACAAGGACTTAAAGCCGACAACCGGGAAAAAAATCTCTTCAACAGCATATCCTTAACCACCTGTCATTTTTACTTTATATTGCCTTTCCGTTAAATATTTACAAATCTTTTCGCGAAAATCTCCCTGGATGATAATTTCACCCTGTTTGGCTGATCCTCCAGTTCCGCAAATGGCCTTTATTTCTCTTGCAAGCTTTTCAAGATCAGCGTCAGAACCCACAAAACCGGTAATAAGCGTTACTTTTTTACCCTTTCGGTTTTTGGCATCAAGCAAAACCTTCAGATCCTGCTTTTGAGGAGGAAGCGTTTCTCTCTCTTCATCAGCAGCATACCTGTAGCTGTACTCCGGATCAGTTGAAAATACAACACCCAGCCTGTCTTTCCTTTTCATGTTCAAACAAATATTAACAATTTTAATTCCATTTAGAACGATAAAACTTAAAACTAATTCAAATTAGATAAGAATTTTTATAAAATTTGCAGGAATTATTTCTATTCGAAAAAAGAACAGACCGAAAAACAATGAAAAAATTCAGATTTTACAATAACCTCCTTGGCTGGTTAACATTCTTTGTTGCCGTTACAGTATATTTTCTTACACTTGAGCCCACAGTTAGTTTATGGGATTGCGGCGAATTTATTGCCAGTGCATATAAGTTTCAGGTCGGTCATCCTCCGGGAGCGCCTTTTTTTATGCTTACCGCCCGCTTTGCTTCACTGTTTGCCGGAGGCAATCCTGAAAAAGTAGCCATGATGGTTAATGGTATGTCGGCCACAGCCAGTGCCTTTACCATATTGTTTCTTTTCTGGACCATAACACACCTCGGGCTGAAACTCGCTCACCTTAATAATCCAGGTATATCTGAAACCGGCCATGCCAATACCCGGCAAATAGCAGAAACATTTTCACCGGTTGCAATGATCATCATTTTATGCAGTGGCCTGGTGGGAGCCCTGGCCTATACTTTCACAGACACCTTCTGGTTTTCAGCTGTTGAGGGTGAAGTGTATGCAAGTTCTTCTTTCTTTACGGCCATTGTTTTCTGGGCCATTTTAAAATGGGAGAATGAAGCTGATGAAAAACACGCCAATCGTTGGCTGATCTTTATTGCCTATTTAATGGGGTTGTCAATTGGGGTGCATTTATTGAACCTTTTAGCCATACCCGCTATTGTAATGGTTTTCTATTTCAGAAAATTTAAAATCAGCACAAAAGGTGTCATCTATGCTCTTCTTATCGCTGCTGTAATATTAGGATCGATTATGTATATCATCATTCCAGGTGTTGTCTGGCTGGCCTCGAGGTTTGAACTTCTTTTCGTGAACGGCTTCGGACTTCCCTATAACACTGGCGTTTTATTCTATGTTGTTGTACTTTTGGGAGGATTGGCTTATGGCATATGGAGCAGCATAAAAAACAATAAAGTATTGCTTAATACCATTCTTACCTGCATTACCGTAATCCTGCTGGGCTATTCTTCTTTCGCCATAATCGTTATAAGATCAATAGCTGATCCCCCCATGGACGAAAATGACCCTGAGACAGTTTTTTCACTTCTTTATTATATAAACCGCGAACAATACGGTGACAGACCGTTGATTAAAGGACATTATTTCAACGCTCGTCCTGTCGGCGCCAAAGAAGGGAAAGCCACCTATACAAAGGTCAATGATAAATATGAGATCACAAACCGGAAACAAACCTATGAATTCGATGAAAGATTCACCACCATCTTTCCCCGGATGTGGAGCTCTGACAATGATCACATCAATGGATATATTGAATGGGCCGGTTTGAATGAATCAAAACTTTATGATCCTTTACGTGATGCACAGGGAAATATCCGCCGTAACAGTGATGGTGAGATTATCTATAACCGGTCTGCTCCGAAAAATCCACCCGGTTTCGGCAGCAACCTCAGGTTTTTCTTCACTTACCAGCTGGGGCATTTGTATTTCCGCTATTTTATGTGGAATTTTGCTGGCCGTCAAAATGATATTCAGGGTCATGGCGGACCATTACAAGGGAACTGGATAAGCGGCATAACTCCGGTGGATGATTTGCTGATAGGATCTCAGAAAAACCTGCCGGATGACATGAAAAATGCTCCTTCACGAAACACTTATTATTTCCTGCCTTTGCTGCTTGGACTTTTTGGTTTATTTTACCAATTGCAGCGTGATGTGAAAAATTTCTGGGTTGTTATGCTGTTATTCATACTGACAGGGATAGCCATCGTCGTTTATCTGAATCAGAAACCCTTTGAACCAAGGGAAAGAGATTATTCTTACGCCGGATCATTTTATGCCTTTTCAATCTGGATAGGTCTTGGGTTGCTGGGTTTGTTTGAGAGCCTCGGGAAACGTTTTCAAAACAAATTTACAGCCATACTGCTCAGTGCATCATGCCTGGTGCTCGTCCCGGGCATCCTGGCTGCAGAAAACTGGGATGATCACAACCGTTCAGGCCGCTATACGGCAAGAGACATTGCTTATAATTATCTTAACGCGTGTGAAAAAAATGCTATTCTTTTCACCAACGGCGACAATGATACTTTTCCCCTCTGGTATGCCCAGGAGGTGGAAGGCATTCGCACTGACGTCAGGGTTGTTAACCTGATGCTGCTCAACATGGATTGGTACATCGAGCAGATGAAGCGTAAAGCTTATGAATCAGAGGCATTGCCTATCTCTGTTCCTGATCATAAATACCGGATGGGCACCAATGACGTGGTTTATATTCAGGAAAGAACCAATCAGACGGCTGACCTTAAAGATATTATGGCCTTCGTTCTGAGTGATAAACCACAAACAAAACTTGAAACCCAGAGCGGCGATGTCTACAGTTACATTCCTACACGGAAATTCAGATTACCGGTTGACACAGCCCTGGTTATTCAAAACGGAACTGTAAAAGAAAAAGATGCGGCATCAATAGTCTCTCCCATTGAATGGGATTTTAGAAAGAACCACCTGAGCAAAAGCGACTTTATTGTGCTGGACATCCTTGCCAACAATAACTGGGAAAGACCTGTTTATTACGTCTCAAGCGGTCATGACGGAACTTTAGGGCTGGATGAGTATTTTCAGCTGGATGGCTTTGCTTACCGTCTTGTTCCCATCAGAACACCCATCAATAATCAGCTGGATATCGGGAGAATTGATGCGGATATTCTGTATGACAGGTTTATGAATACCTATCAGTGGGGCAATATGAATGATCCGTCAGTCTATCTTGATGACTTTAATGTGAGGACCATGTCAGTTGTCAGGTTGCGTAACCGCTTTGTCCGTCTTGCTGATGAACTGACAAAGCAGGGTCAAAACGACAGGGCCATCATGGTGCTGGATAAATGCCATGAGCTTACCCCGCATGAAAAAATCCCCTTTGACTATTTCAGTATTGCCATGGCTGGTTCATATTTCAGGTTAAACGCGGCTGATAAAGCCAATGCCATTTTAGGCCGCTACGGGCAGATTTGTGATGAATATCTGACTTTTTATCTTGATCAGCAACCTGATTTCATTAATAGCATACAGAATGATATTCAATATTCATTGTCAATGATTAACCGTATGGCAGAAATGAGCCGGGTTTATAATCAGCAGGAACTAAACCTGAAATTGGACTCTTTGCTCAATCAGCATTATAAATTTTATGTGGATAAATTATCCAATACAAGGTGAGCGATATTCAGGATAATTTCCGGCGCTAAGCACGATCATTGTTTTCAATCCACCTGCCGCCGGTTCGCTTTCGCTCCTGGAAAACAGGTTGCATTAATTCTGACGATTTATCATTATTTCGGCAAACCGCACTAAAGATTCTTTTCTTTCTTCAGGGCAGGCAACTTTCTCCAATGATTTGAGACCCAGATCATAAAAAGAGTTTATCTCATGCTGTGTGATGTCTTTAATGTTCAAATCATTGAAAATACTGATGATGGCATTTATTTTTTCATCCCTGTTGAAATCTTTCAAAGCAATCCAGTGTCTCAGAGTATTCAATCTTTCTCCACTGGCAAGCTTTAAAGCATTCAGCAATAAAAATGTCTTTTTGTTTGACACAATATCATTACCCGGTTGCTTGCCAAAATGTTCCAGCTTGCCGTAAACATCAAGCAGATCATCCTGCAACTGAAAAGCTATACCAATGTTTTTTCCAAAATCTGAAAGCAATCCGGCATCGTTTTCCGATGCCCCGGCGCTTATGGCTCCTATTTTCAATGAGGCAGACAATAAAACAGCTGTTTTCAATTCAATCATATGAATATATTCCTCCAGGGAAACATCAGCCTTTGATTCAAAATCCATATCATATTGTTGCCCTTCACACACTTCCACTGCCATCTTGTTAAAAACTGCCAGCATCTGAACCAGTTTCTCCGGCGGGCATAGCGCCAGAAACGCATAGGCTTTGATCAACATGGCATCGCCTGAAAGTATGCCGATATTTTCATTCCATTTTGTATGAACAGTAGGTTTATTCCTGCGAAGCGCCGAATGATCCATAATATCATCGTGCATCAGCGTAAAATTATGAAAAAGCTCAACAGCTATGGCAGGATTAACAGCAACACCCACATTGTCAATGAAAAGATTGCATCCCATCAGGACCAATGCCGGCCTGACTCTTTTACCACCCAGGGCAATAACATAACGCATTGGATCATAAAGATTTGTGGGTTGCTCAGGTAAATTAAGATTGGCAAGACTTTTGTTTATAATTTGCTGACAGTCGTTTATTGTATACATAACTCTGATCAATGAATGGATTTTTCTCTTAAGATATTAATATCAGAGGAAGATACAAAAATACAGCTGATTATTTTCTGTTATATTATTTATATCTAATTTTAGCCACGCAATAACAGCTTACATCTTTCAATGAAAAACACAACCAGATTACTCTTTTTTAGCCTTTTCCTGGGATGTTTCAGTTTTTATACAACGACTTTCGCCCAGGGGTATGAAATTAAAGTTAAAATAAATGGCTTACACGATACAACCATTATCCTCGGACATTATCTTAATAAATCAATGTACCCCGATGATACGGCATTCCTTGATAAAAAGGGATATGGGATCTTCAAAGGCCATGATCCGCTACCCGGAGGAATGTACCTTATTTACCTGCCAAATACACGGTATTTTGAAATGATCATCGGTGAAGATCAGGAATTTGCACTTGAAACAGATACGGCTGATTTCGTTAAATCACTGTCTTTCAAAGGATCAGAAGAAAACCAGGTTTTCCTTGATTTCCAGCGATTCATCCTGAAACTTCGAAAAGAAGCCGACAGTTTGCAGTCAAGCCTGAAAAATACCAATAGTATTGAAGAAAAAGAAAAACTTCATACCCAATTAAAAGAAATCAATGAAAATCGGATTGCCTACATAAAAAAGATTGTATCTGACAACCCGGATCTTTTTGTTGCCAGTTTTCTGAATGCCACCCTGGATATTGTTGTCCCGGAACCTCCCAAGGATAAAGATGGCCATATTATCGATTCAACCTGGCAGTATTATTATTACCGCAATCACTATTTTGACAATTTTGATGTATCCGATCCGCGTTTACTCCGCACACCCCTTTATGAAGATAAGGTGATGAATTATTTCACAAGAGTTATACCGCAAATTCCTGATTCCCTGATTGTAGAAATTGACAAGCTGATTGAAAAAACACGTTCTGATTCGAATTTATTCCGTTACATGCTCATTACTCTTTTTAACCATTTCGGCAAGAGCAATTATATGGGCATGGACGCTGTTCAGATCCATATAGCCGACAAATATTATATTACTGATTCATGGTGGAGTGATCCAAAATTTATCTCTGATCTGAAAGAAAGGGTTGAAAAGACGAAGCCATTGCTTATCGGTAAGATTGCCCCGGATGTTGAACTTGTTCAGGTTCCGGCCGATCATTTTATCAAGGCTGAGCATGATTCTGTACTGAAAAAGTTCCCGCACGCAGGGACTCAGTTCAGATTACATCAGATTGAATCAGATTTTTTGGTTCTTATGTTTTGGGAAGTTGATTGTGGTCATTGTAAAACTTCCGTTCCTAAAATGTATGAAATCTTTGAAAACAGATTAAAGGAAAAAGGAATTAAAGTCTTAGCCGTCAGCACATTATTTGGGGAAGACGGAAAAGTCAAATGGACTGATTTTGTTAATGAACACAAGTTATACAACTGGATTAATGCCTGGAATCCATATTCTTACGACTACAAAATCAAATATGATATATTGTCAACACCGCAGATATACCTGCTGGACAAAAACAAAAAAATCATAGCCAAGAAAATTGCAGTGGAGCAGGTTGAAGATATTATTGATGCTTTTCGCAAAAATGAAGTCACACTTTAACAGGTATGAACAACAGCCCTGATATTAAACTGATACTCGAAGACGGGAAATCATTTGAAGGCTTTTCTTTTGGTTACGCAAAATCGGTTTCCGGTGAAGTTGTCTTTAATACAGCCATGACCGGATATCCGGAAAGCCTTACCGATCCGTCTTATAAAGGTCAGATACTAACCCTTACTTACCCTATCATTGGTAATTATGGTGTCCCAGGTAATGTGCTTGAAGATGAGCTTCTGAAATTCTTTGAATCTTATGCACTTCACATTGCAGGCCTGGTCATTTCCGATTATACAGATGATTACAGCCACTGGAATTCAAACAAAAGTCTTGGCGAATGGCTGAAAGAATTTGAAATTCCCGGACTATTCGGTGTCGATACCAGGGCATTGACAAAAGTCCTCCGGGAAAAAGGCACCATGTTGGGTAAAATCATTGTCAGCAATCATGATGTTGATTTTTATGATCCCAATAAAGACAACCTGGTGAAACAGGTCAGTATACAGGAAAAAAAGGTATATGGAAATGGGCAATACAGGATTCTTTTGGTAGACTGCGGTGTAAAATACAATATCATCCGGAACTTGCTGAAAAGAGATACTACCGTTATTCTTGTTCCCTGGGATTATGACTTCACGAAAGAAAAATATGACGGCTTATTTATTTCCAACGGACCTGGTGATCCGAAGAAATGTGATGTCACCATCCGGCATTTACAGAAAGCCCTGTCTGATTCAATACCCATTTATGGCATATGCCTTGGTAATCAGTTGCTGGCGCTTGCAGCAGGCGCCGATACCTATAAATTAAAATATGGTCATCGGAGTCATAATCAGCCTGTTATTTTACAAGACAGTAATAAAGCCTATATAACATCACAGAATCACGGTTTTGCTATTGACAATAATACACTGCCTGCTGATTGGGAGCCCCTGTTTACTAATCTTAATGACAATACCAACGAAGGCATGCGTCATAAAACAAAACCTTTTTTTTCCACACAATTTCATCCCGAAGCTTCAAGCGGTCCGACTGATACTGAATACCTGTTTGATCAGTTCATCGATATGGTGGCAAAAAATCATCATGAATGATGAATTCAGCATGTTCGGTATGATGATTTAATAATCAGTTGTTAATCTTTGATCTTCTGTCTTTAATCTTTTATCGTTATATTGCAACTTAGTCTGGTTATATGCTTTGACAACCTTTTATGTTCTCTATATCCATTGATTCTGAAATCAAGGCAAAATGCCCCCGGCTGGTATTGAACACACTTCAATGTGATGCTCATTTTTCTCTTTCGAATAAGTTATTGTGGTTACTGATTGAAAATGTACGCTATGAAATATGCCATACTATGGCCATATCAGACATCAGTAAATGTCCACCTGTTCAGAAAGCCCGGGAAGCCTATAAAGCACTGGGAAAAGATCCGTCACGTTACCGGCCGTCTGCTGAAGCCTTGTTGCGAAGGATACTTCAGGGGAAGCCTCTTTATAAGGTTAATAATATGATAGATATCCTTAATATGATCTCCATAAAGTCAGCCATCTCAATAGGCGGCTATGATACAGATAAAATACAGGGTAATGAAATTTTTCTTTGCACAGGAAATGAAAGTGATCAATACTGTGCCATCGGGAGGGGTCCATTAAACATAGGCGAATTACCGGTTTTAAAAGACAGGCTCGGACCATTTGGTAATCCAACCAGCGACTCGGAAAGGACCAGCGTCACAGAAAGGACAAAAAGCTTCTTAATGGTGTTCTTTAATTTCGAGGGATCAGGCGTTATTGAAAAATGGATCAATGAATCAAAAGAAATGCTGACTCAATATGCCGGAGGGGAAAAATTTGTTGTTCATACTTTCGGATAAACAAACCAAACGGAATTCATTTGTGGTTATGCAATCTGCTGGCTCTGACAATTCCGCTGAATCTTCTGAAAAAGCCGTTGTCACTAGTGTTATGTTAACTTTAATATGTACATCGTCATGCTGAATTTATTTCAGCATCTCCTGAAATTCCGAAATAAATTCGGAATGACTAACCGCCAGTCTGGACTTAACATAACACTATGCAGCTTCTGCATATTCATGATACCTGAATTGAGCCTTTCTTAACAAATCTTCAAAAATCTGACCGGTTTCCAGGGCATCATCATCTCCTTCTTCATAGTGCCAGTTAATCACCAGGTGTTTGATTTTACTGTTGGCATCAAGGCTTTTTAGCAATTCTAACAACTTTTTAGCAGAGGCGCTGTTAAAGTATTCCAGATTTATGTCGAGCTTTACCGATTCAACCTGCAGACCTATTATCCATTCGATAAGCGGCTTGTAGAATCTGTTGACATCTTCAGGTAATGAGCGGCCTTCAATTAGCAATCTTCCATCTGTGCAAAAATTTATCGCAGGTGTGGAATGTGTTGCTTCAATCACTATTGTTTTCATCCTTTTAAACAGTATTGGTAGTCCTTTTTCATATTTACGCAGACTTTAAAAATAAGATTGATTCTTATGACGAATGCTATAAAATAGTTGACATGTAAACTCAGACTATAAATGAAACTGGATTACCTAAATGGGCTCCGGTAATCAATGGCGATGAATATCACTGTAAATCAATATAGAACCAAGAATCAAGAAGAAAGATAAAAGACAAAAGTAACAAAAGGCATAGGACAATATTATCATTATTGAACAAACACAGACTTAACCGTCTTAAATCGCTATAAGAATTTATTTCCTGCAACCTGAATTTATTAAAACAAATCTGTTGTTTAATTCATGTTTTACTATTATTTTTGCCTTCCGAAAAAACAGGATGCTGTTTAAAACAGAATAAATCAATAAAATTCCTCAGTAGCTCAGTTGGTTAGAGCATCTGGCTGTTAACCAGAGGGTCCTAAGTTCGAGTCTTAGCTGAGGAGCAGGGCGGGATGACAAAGCATCCCGTTTTTTATTTATTAACTGATTAATATTCATACAAAAATGAGTGAAGTTCTGGGCATTGGCAATGCTTTGGTTGATGTTATCATAAAACTTGACAGTGATCGTTTCCTCGATGATTTCAATTTACCAAAAGGCAGCATGCAACTAACAGATGTTGATACAGCCATAACCATAGAAAATGCCTGTTCGGGATTAAGCCGCAGTAAGGCTTCAGGCGGATCTGCAGCCAACACTATTCACGGACTCGCCAGACTCGGCATTTCAACCGGTTTTATTGGTACTGTCGGGCATGATGATGTCGGCCGGTTTTTCCACGACGATATGGTTAAAGCCGGTATTAAGCCTGTATTATCAATCAGCAAAACTGAAACCGGCAGGGCTATCTCCCTTGTCAGTCAGGATAGTGAAAGAACTTTTGCCACATACCTGGGTGCAGCCGTTGAAATATCAGAAAAAAGCATCAGCGAAAACATTTTCAAGGACTATCGCATTTTGCATATAGAAGGTTATTTAGCCCCTTCTCATCAGTTTATGGAAAAAGCCTTAAAAATGGCTAAAAAAATGCATATGCAGGCATCTCTTGATCTTGCCAGTTATAATGTAGTGGAATCAAACCGTAATTTCCTCCAAATGATCATAAACCGGTATGTCGATATTGTTTTTGCCAATGAGGAAGAAGCAAAAGCCTATACCGGTCTTGCAAATCCCGAAGATGCTTTGCGTAAAATGGCAACCCCTGGCAAAATTGTTGTTGTTAAAACCGGAAAGAAAGGGTCATTGGTAAATCATAACAATAAGGTATGTGTCATAGGCATAACACCTGCAAAAGCAATTGACACAACAGGAGCCGGAGATTTATATGCATCAGGATTTCTTTATGGTTTGATAAAGGGCTTCCCCATTGAAAAATGCGGTCAGGCCGGCGCTCTTTTAGCGGCAAATGTTATTGAAGAACCGGGAGCCAAAATAAGTGAAAAAAGATGGGAAATAATACGTCGAAGCCTGTAATGATGAAAGTATTTTTCAGAATAATCCGTTAACCTCAGCATTCACTTTGTCAATAACAACGCTGAGATCTTCGGGTTTATCAATAAAATTATAACTGTCTACATCAACGATCAACAACCTCCCCATATTATATGAATCAATCCAGGCTTCATAACGTTCATTAAGACGCTTGAGATAATCGAGACGAATATTGTCTTCAAATTTTCTGCCTCTTTTTTGAATTTGTTTCACAAGTGTGGGGACAGAAGCTCTCAGATAAACGACCAGATCGGGTGGCTGAATTAATGAACTTAACATGTTAAAGAGCGTGAAATAGTTTTCAAAGTCACGTGTTGACATCAGGCCCATGGCGTGAAGGTTTGGTGCAAAAATGTAAGCATCTTCATAAATGGTCCTGTCTTGTATCAGTGTTTTGCCCGAACGCCTGAAAGAAAGAATCTGGTTGAACCGGGTGTTAAGAAAATAAATCTGCAGATTAAACGACCAGCGCTGCATATCGTTATAGAAATCCGTAATGTAAGGATTATCTTCCAGGTCTTCATAATGCGTATCCCAGTTAAAATGTTTTGACAGAAGATTGGTCAATGTCGTTTTTCCGGAGCCGATATTTCCGGCAACAGCGATGTGCATACTCATGGTTAATTCCAGCTATATTTCAGGTTGAAGATAATAACGAATGTTAAATTTAATGTATTTCCCGATTGTTTTTTAATTTTTTATCTATCTCAAGCAGTTCTTCCAGATATTTTCTTTCATTGCACAACCGGGGAACCTTGTTTTGTCCTCCAATTTTGCCTTTATTCCGAAGCCAATTATAAAAAGTACCTTTTTCAACCGCATGAACAATGGGCTTATCCAGTGTAATATCCAAATATCTTTTGGCTTCATAGTCAGAATTCAGCGACATAAGGGCATGATCCATCAGCGAGGCAAAATAATCAATATTTTCGGGTGGTAATGAAAACTCAATAACCCATTCATGGGCACCTTTTTTGTCATGGCTCATAAAAACAGGCGCTGCTGTATAATCGGTTATCTGAGCCCCTGATTTTTCACATGCTATGCCCAGGGCCCTATCAGCGTTATCAACAATAACCTCTTCGCCAAATACATTGATAAAATGCCTTGTTCTTCCGGAAATAACAATTTTGTGCGGATAAGTTGAAGTAAACCGAATTGTGTCGCCTATAATATAACGCCAAAGTCCCGAATTCGTTGATATCACCAAAGCGTAATTTGTTTCTTTATCAACTTTATCAACAGTGAGCACAACAGGTTTTTCTTTTCCGAATTCTTCCATGGGAATAAACTCATAGAAAATCCCATAATCGAGCATTAACAGCATCCCCTCATCATCTGGCTCATCCTGTATGGCAAAAAAGCCCTCTGAGGCATTATAAGTCTCCAGATAATGCATATTATCCGAGGGTATCAGCTTTCTGAACTGTTCACGATAAGGAATAAAACTAACGCCGCCATGCATGAACAATTCCAGATTCGGCCATATTTCAAGCAGGTTGCTCTTGCCTGTAAAATCCAGAATATATTTCATCATAACCAGATTCCATGAAGGCACGCCGGCAATACTTGTAACATTTTCGTGAATTGTTTCATGTGTTATTTTCTCAAGTTTTTCTTCCCATCTGTCAAGCAAGGCGACATCGTGACTGGGAGTCCGAATGAAATCCGTCCAGAAAGGAAGATTTTCTATCAGTATAGCGCTTAAATCGCCATAATATGACTGATTGTTATAATTGTCAATTTTATGACTGCCTCCAAGTGTCAATCCTTTACCGGAAAATAATTTCGAATCGGGATTGCTTTTCAGATAGAAAGCCAGCACATCCCTTCCTCCCCGAAAATGGCATTCTTCAAGACTCTCTTTGCTAACAGGTATGAATTTACTTTTATCGTTGGTTGTCCCTGATGATTTAGCGAACCATTTGATCTCACCCGGCCAGAGCAGATAGTTCTCACCATTGCGGACCCGGTCTATAAACGGTTTAACATCTTCATAAGCCTGCAGGGGAACATTTTCCTGAAAATCTGCAATATCATTATATGAAGCATATTTATATTGTTTTCCCCATTGAGTATCAGCACCTTTTGATATCAATTTCATAAATGTTTCCTGCTGAACCTCAGTGGGATATTTCCTGATTAACTCAAACTGATAGCCCCTTTTTACATTAAACCAGTTAATGAGTGAAGTGAGTATTGGCATAAAATAAATTAGGCTTGAATTTCAGCCGTAAAAATAGACAAACCAAAATTGGAAAACAAGTATAGCGTAATTGATTCAACTTTCTGATGTTTCGTCCTTAAACTTTGTACCGTGGTGGTTTCAGGATTGATAAAACAGCACCTGAAAGCATCACAACGGCACCGGTCATGCCCGGAATTGTGTAATGTTCATGGGCAATCCAGGAAGCATTTGTCAGGGTTATCAATCCCATCAAAGCAAAGGTCAACACAGGATTCAGAATTATTATTATGCTTACTTTACTGGCTTCAATATAGCGAATGGCCAGGGCAAGTGTCCCGTAAGCAAAAAGAGTATTGAGGCCCAGAAAAATCAGAATGATCCAGTCAATAAAAGAAAGGTTGGCAAAGCCGGTGAATTTAACAAAAGGCAGAAAAAATAAGGCAGGCAGTCCAAATATCACCAGATTCAATTGCATCGGAGGATGCCGTTGAACCAGTAACTTTACCAAAATGGAATAAAAAGCCCAGGCTACGGCAGCCAGCAGAACCCAGCCTATGCCGGTATGGTAGGTCTTCAGATCGCTTATCATAAAACAGCCCTGTTCACGGGAAAAAAGCAACAAACCGCCTATGACAAGCATAAAACCAATAATCTGACGCCAGATTATCTTTTCCTTAAAAAAAATAAAACCGGCAGCAGCAAGCAATACAGGTCCTGTTTGAATAAAAAGCTGTGCCACACCCGGGGAAGTCAGATGAATACCGGTGATGAACCCTAAATAGTTGATACCGAGACATAAAGAGGCCAATATAAGCAGCAGGGGCGGTCGTCTTAATATCCTCAGATACTCAGGCTTTTTCCAGAAATAATAAAATGCTAATCCGAAAAATGCCAGTGCAAATCTGAACCAGGCTATATTAAGGGGAGAGACATCCTTTAAAGAAACTTTAAGGGCTATGGCCAGCACACCCCAGAGCAAAGCTGTAACAATAGCATATAAAAGACCTTTCAGTTGAAGAGAAATACGATTGCTCATCTCAGGCATTTACAAATTTGTCCACAGCCCTGGCCAGGTTTCTGCCCTGAAAGATAGCCCTGACCACCAGACTTGCACCGGTAACAGCATCGCCGGCAGCAAAAACCTCAGGTTTACTGGTTTGAAAGTCGGCATCTACTTTAATATTACCACGTTTATCAAATTCAAGTTCAAATTGGCTGACAATATCTTCGTGAATGCAGTGAACAAATCCCATGGCCAGTAAAACAAGGTCTGCATCCAATAATATGGCAGCATCTGGCCTTTCCTTCATAATCAACCTGCCTTCTTCCTCCATCCAGTCAACTTCTGCAACTTCAATCTTTTTAACATGACCTTTCTCGCCGATAAATTTCCGGGTTGAAAGACTCCATTTCCTTTCACATCCTTCTTCATGTGAACTGGACGTCCTTAAAATATTGGCCCAGAACGGCCACGGATTATCAGGATTACGGCTGGCAGGTGGTTTTGGCAATATTTCAATTTGTGTTATGCTCTTTGCCCCTTGCCGAACAGAGGTGCCAACACAGTCAGATCCGGTATCCCCACCACCAATCACCACTACATTTTTTCCTGCAGCTGATATTCTCTCATGCTCGCTAACAGGCATACCCTTGTTTATTTTATTCTGCTGGATAAGGAAATCCATGGCGAAGTGTATTCCCTTCAGGTCTCTTCCTTCCACAAGCAAATCACGGGGCTTCGTGGCTCCAATGGTAAGACATACAGCGTCATATGCCTCAGTCAGTTCCTGTCCACTGATATCGACACCCACACAGGTATTTGTTTTAAAGGTCAGTCCTTCCTGCTGCAATAATTCCAGCCGACGGTCGATGACCTTTTTATTCAGTTTAAAATCAGGTATGCCGAATCTCAACAATCCACCCGGATCAACATCTTTTTCGAAAACCGTAACATCATGCCCCCATTGATTCAATAAATCTGCACAAGCCAGGCCGGCAGGACCCGAACCAACAACAGCCACCTTTTTCCCTGTTCTTTCCGGGACGGGTCGGGCAACGATATAACCCAATTCAAATCCCTTTTCTGCCACAGCAGCTTCGTTCTCACGGATGGTAACCGGTTCGCCATGAATATTAAGGGTACACGCGTTTTCACAAGGGGCAGGACATATCCTTCCTGTAAATTCAGGAAAGTTATTGGTCATCTGAAGCAACTCAACAGCCTCTTTCCAGTTGCCCCTATAAACAGCATCCTGCCATTCAGGCATGTTGTTCATTACAGGACATCCCCACTGACAAAAAGGAACGCCGCAATCCATACAACGTGATGCCTGATCTTTCCTGTCCTGTTCATTCAGTGTCTGCTCAACTTCTCCGTAATCACAGATCCTTTCATTGCGGGGTCTGTAACCCGCTACCTTCCTTTCTTTTTCCATAAATCCTTTTGGATTTCCCATACCTGTATTTATAAAATGAATAATAATCGTTATTAATAAAGAAAATGAGGCTCGTCTTCTGTTTGCTTTATTTTCTCAAGCAGTTGTGATATCTTTTGCTCTTCAAGCACTTTCTTGTATTCGAGCGGAATAACCTTAACAAATTTTGAAATATATTCATCCCAGTTAACCAGTATCTTTTCTGCAAGTTCACTTCTTGTATAAAGGTAATGATTGTTGATGATACGCTGTAATTCTGTCAGGTCATCTTTATCGCCAACGGAACTTAATTCAACCATACCTTTGTTACAGAAGTAATCAAAATTACCGTCGTTGTCCAACACATAAGCAACACCACCGCTCATACCAGCCGCAAAGTTTCTGCCTGTCTTTCCCAATACAACAACACGGCCGCCTGTCATGTATTCACAACCGTGATCTCCCACGCCTTCAACAACAGCACAGGCCCCGCTGTTTCTGACACAAAAACGGCCGCCTGCCACTCCCCTTATATAAGCTTCACCGCTTGTCGCACCATAAAGAACTGTATTTCCGACAATCACATTTTCTTCAGGCTTGAATGAAGATCCTTTGGGCGGAACGACTATTATTCTGCCGCCTGATAAGCCTTTTCCCAGGTAGTCATTTGCATCACCTTCCATTTCAAACTGAATCCCCTTTACAAGAAATGCTCCAAATGATTGTCCTGCAGAACCTTTGAAAATACATACAACAGTACTGTCAGGAAGTCCGTCTTCACCATATAACCGTGTGATTTCTCCTGATAACATAGCGCCTACACTGCGGTCTGTGTTTTTGATATCTTTTGAGAGCCATACTTTTTCCTGATTCTTAACAGCCTTATTGCATAACTTTATCAGTTCATGATCCATAACATCTTCAATTTTATGCTCTTGCAGACACATGCACCGGTTGGCATTTTTCAAGGCTTCTTCCGGGCGGAATAAGACCCTGGATAAGTCAATATTCTTGGCCTTCCAGTGCGAAATATCTTTTCGCTGCTCAAGCATATCCGTTCTGCCGACAATGTCATCAAATTTTCTGAATCCCATTTCAGCCAGTATCTCCCTCACTTCCTGAGCAATAAACCGGAAATAATTGATGAGGTATTCCGATTTGCCTAAAAACCGCTTTCGTAATTCGGGACTCTGGGTGGCAACGCCAACCGGACAGGTGTTGAGGTGGCATTTTCGCATCATAACACAACCCAGGACAATCAGGGCAGAAGTGGCAAA
>JAFGTR010000166.1 GCA_016934055.1 Bacteroidales bacterium
GTCGAAGACTACGACGTTGATAGGCTGCAGGTGTAAAGACAGTAATGTCAAAGCCGAGCAGTACTAATTACCCGTGAGCTTTCTTGTTGACAGCTTATTATGCAGCTTTCCGGCATGTTAATAATATTATCTCCCGCCAGGGGCGGGAGTGTAAGGCTTCAGGTGACTATAGCAATGGGGTTCCACCTCTTCCCATTCCGAACAGAGAAGTTAAGCCCATTAGCGCCAATGGTACTGCATTAGCGGGAGAGTAGGTCGTCGCCGATCTTCAATCCCGGTCTTCTCAAAAAGACCGGGATTTTTTTTAAATTGAAAATGATTTCAGCTGAACAATATTTTAATTTTGATCCGGTTTTATATCTGATTGTATGATCCCGGATTAAGGTCATGAAGAAAATAACCACCATAATTGTACTCCTGTCCCTCTTTACACTCAACCATTACGCACAGTTAGACACCTCACAGGTCATCTATTCATGGAAACTCGATGCCTGTAACGTGAATATGCTCCCTTTTCCAATAGATACAAACCTTGCGGGATTTCAAATCGATAACCCTGTTTTGCGTAACCATATCTCGGTCTCAACACTCGGAAATCTCAGTACCCCCGCTATCAGCAATATTTTTTCTGACCGTAACATTACCCGGGATTATACCATCATTAATGCTTTTACCCCTTATATGAAGACCATCGACAATACAATATATATGAATACACGAAAGCCTTTCTCAAGATTAACCTATATTGACGGAGGCTCAACCGATAATAAAGAGGAAACATTAGATGTATTCCATTCCCGGAATGTTAACCGTTTTCTGAATGTCGGACTGCATTTTACAACCCAGGGCGCCAGAGGAGAATATAATCTCCAGCGGACAAAAAACAACTCATTCAGGATCTTCAGCAGTTATACCGGCAGCCGCTATTCCTCCCATACCAGTTTTAACCTTAACAGGATCTCTGCCGATGAAAACGGCGGCGTAATCCACGACTCTGTCATTACCGATACAACATACCGGTTTTCAAAGGAAATCCCAACCCTGTTTGGCGGCACGGATCAAACCTATCAGCACGATCCCGATGTCTATCGTGATATACGCAATATCAGCTTTTTTACCATCCAGGAAGCATCATTCAGGAAATTATTCTCTTCCTCTGATACAACAAAAAAAACCGGAGGTATAAAAATATTCTATCCCAAACTGGCTTATATCCTGAGCCTCGACAGAACTAAAGTGTTGTATGTCGATAAAAATCCGGAGGTGGCACTCAATGCAGGCCTCTACCCCGGCATTTACATTAACAATGATCAGACAGTTGATTCATTGTTCTACTGGAAATTGCAGAACACAGCCAGACTGCAATTTCAGGGCAGAAAAAATAATCACTATTTTATCGACGTGGGCTACGATCTGATAAATTACTCCATGTTTGTGACTTCTGATACCACAAATGAACCTTATTGCTTTTTTTACAGGAGTTTTAACCTGCCCTCAGCAAGCCGACAGGCCCTACTGCACAATACCCACCTTTCTTCAGGCTTTTCAAGGATTTTTGCCAATGCATTGAAAATTAATCTTTACGGACGCTACTACATTTCCGGTTACCAGTCAGGCGATTTCCGTTTAACCGGGGATGTGGAACTCCTTGTGAATCAAAAAAAGAATGCCATCAGCATTAAAGCCGGAGCATCCAATGAACTGCTGAAACCAGGCTTTCTCTATGGAAGATTCTTATCCAATAGTTTTATCTGGAACCAGGATCTTAAACAAACCGGTATCTTTAATTGGTCAGCTGATATAGTCCTTTCATCAAACAAATTTGGACTGCAGGCAGATTATTATTTACTTCGCAACCTGATTTATTTTGACACCGCTGCATTTCCGCGCCAGTATCAGCGTACTTTGTCAGTGTTGTCAATTGTCGCTTTGAAAGATTTCAGGGTATGGAAATGGCACAGTATTAATAAACTGGCTTTTCAACAGGTGAGTGAACCCGATGTCCTTAGTCTGCCGGCTTTTGCATTGCAGAGTTCAAACTACCTTGAACACGAGTTCCATTTTAAGTCTACTGGTGGAAGGCTTTTGACCATGATCGGATTTGACCTGCTATATAATACCAGCTATTATGCGAATGCTTATATGCCTTCCCTGGCAGTCTTTTATCAACAAAAGGAAAAACAATTGGGAAACTATCCCTACCTCGATGTCTTTTTAAATATCAGACTGAAAAGAGTCAGGTTTTTCCTTAAATATGAACACCTGAATTCCGGATGGCTTGAAAAAAACTTTTTCACCGTCCTTCATTATCCAAAGAACCAAGGATACATGAAATTCGGTTTTTCATGGACATTTTACGATTAGAATTGTTAATAAAGATAAAGAGCATTTTTGCAACCATTACATCATTTTTCTCTAATTTATTATCTTAATTTGATGATTATGAAACGACTATTGTATTTGCTTTTACCGCTGATTCTTCTGATTGCCTCCTGTGACAGGGACAGGCAACCGGCAGCCCCGGCTGAAGTGAGCAATAGCCTTGCCGATATCAAAGCCAGGGGTAAACTGGTGGTTGTCACAGACTATGGTTCAACCGATTATTTTATTTATCGCGGACAACCTCTGGGATACCAGTATGAGATGTTACAGGAGCTCTCAAATTACCTTGATGTTAAACTTGAATTGCGGGTCAACAGTGATCTGGATAATAGTTTTAAATTGCTGAACAAGGGCGAGGTTGACCTTATTGCTGAAAATATCATTATTACACGCAAACGAAAGGAAAAAGTAGATTTTACTATGCCTTATGCCCAGTCACGTCAGGTTCTTGTTCAGCGAAAACCGGATAACTGGAGATCCATGAGCAAAAAGCAACTGGAAGATGCACTCATCCGAAATCCCCTTGATTTGGCCGGCAAGACCGTCTATGTTCAGCGGAATTCAGCCCATGTTACCAGGTTGCGGCACCTTGCAGAGGAGATTGGCGACACCATCAGCATTGTTGAAGTGGATGAGAATGCAGAGCAACTCATTTATCTTGTTTCCGTCGGCGAACTGCCTTATACTGTCACCGACGAAATTCTGGCCCGTGTTAATCAAACCTATTTTTCTGATATTGACGTTGAAACCGCTGTAAGCTTTCACCAAAATATGGGTTGGGCTGTAAGAAAAGGCTCTGATGACCTGCTGAATGAACTGAACACATGGATGGCTGACTTCCTGACCTCAAAAAGATTTAAAATCATTTATGCCAAATATTTTCAGAACAGCAAGTCGGGTGAAATCCTTGGCAGTGATTATTATGCCATCAATACCGGAAAAATTTCACCTTATGATGACCTTATAAGACAGTATAGTGAGAAGCTGGATTGGGACTGGCGTTTACTGGCTTCCATGATTTACCAGGAATCACGTTTTAAAAACGATGCCACCTCCTGGGCCGGAGCATTCGGATTGATGCAATTAATGCCCAATACAGCCCGGCGTTATGGGGTCGATATGAGCTCTCCTGTAAGAGATCAGATCCGTGCCGGAACTGACTTCATCGGATGGCTTAATAAACAATTTAAAGATATACCCGATGAAGACGAAAGGGTGAAATTTATTCTGGCTGCCTATAATATCGGCCCCGGACATATCTTCGATGCCCGTAACCTGGCCCGGAAAAACGGAGCCGATCCCGATCAGTGGTATGGGAACGTTGAAAGTTACCTGCTCAGAAAATCCGATCCGGTTTACTTCAATGACCCCGTTGTTAAATACGGCTATTGCAGGGGTACTGAAACATTTCGCTATGTGCATGAAGTACTCGAACGATACGATCATTACAGAAATATAGTGATACCGCAGAAAGAATGAAGGTCTCACCCTCTGACCCCCTCTCCTGAAGGCGAGGGGGAATTAATACCCAATGATTGGTGTATTGTAAAGGGTCGGAGAAAATATATGATGGTTAAGGCATTCGCGTGGACCTTTTTTTATCCCATACCAGATCTGTCAGGTCTGTAACTGCTTTAAATACAAGGTATGTCAGGTCCTGGCAGGTCTTAACTCCCCTGATCCCATTGCATAAAACCCACCACCACCGGTTACCTTATACCAGCCCTCCTCACCACTTCGAGAAATTCACTCAGCATCATGGCCGTTGCTCCCCAAATGTGATGGCCGTTAATATCAAAATAGGGAATTTTAACAGTCAGATCCCCTGTTGTTGTAATTTCGGTTTTTATAATCTCAGGATTCATTAAAAAATCTAAAGGTGTTTCTATCAGGTAATTAACCTCCTGGGGATCAATTGTGAAAACTGGTTTTTTGGCCGTAAAGCCAACCACAGGCAATACTTTGAAGTTGCTTACGGGAATATAAACAACTGACAGGTTTCCCAAAATATCGACCTCACCGGGCAAAAGACCGATCTCTTCGTGTGTTTCTCTCAATGCGGTTTTAATAAGTGAAGCATCTTCTTTTTCTTGTTTGCCGCCGGGGAAACTCACCTGGCCACTGTGCAGTCCGCCGTAATCAGTTCTTTTCATAAAAACAGTAAACAAATTGTTTTTTACCGGATATAACAACAACAAAACACCGCTGTAACGCATGGGTAATGTTTTCATTGCCGGTCTTCGCAGGGAAGGGGCCATCTGCATCTGAACATTCTTTCCCGGGAGCGGCCTGGAAAGTTCACTTTTCAGCAAGGCTATCCGTTTTGTGATCTGCATATCAGTTAAAAGCCATGATTTTGGCCGGATCAATCCTGGAGATGACCTGCGATGGTAACAATAAAACCACAAGGGTGATAATCAGCACGCCGATGTTTAGAAGAGCAATGTACCAGATATTGAAGTTAACAGGTACGAATGAAAGAAAATAGGATTCGGGATTGAGGGTGATAAATTTAAAATAATGCTGCAGCAGACAGAGTCCGACGCCCAACAGGTTGCCCCAAAAAAGGCCTTTGATTATCAGGTAACCCGACTGGTAAAGAAAAATATTGCGGATAAAGGCATCACCTGAACCAAGGGATTTAAGCACACCTATCATGTTGGTTCTGTCAAGTATCATAATCAGCAATCCTGACACCATATTGAATACAGATACCAGTAACATGAGACCCAGCAAAATCCACACATTCTTATCAATAAGGCTCAGCCAGTCAAAGATCTGAGGATATATGTCGCTGATACTAACTACTTTAAGCCTAGAGCCGTCAGGGCCAAAGGTAAGACCTGCTATGGAAAAGACAGCATCTTTCATGAAGCTGAGATCATTGTAATCATCAATAAGTATTTCAAAGCCTGTAATCTGGTCTTCTTCCCATCTGTTTAATGCCTGAACATGTTTTATGTCAGCCAGGATGAATTGCTTATCGAATTCCACGAGGCTTGTCTGGTATAGACCTGAAACATTGAATACACGGCTGCGCGGCCTGTCATCTATAAAATACATGGCAAACCTGTCACCTGGCTTCAAACCAAGGAGTTTCGACATGTACAGGGATATCAAGACCTTATCGGTGGTCACCGAATCATTAACACTGAAGCTTTCCCCTTCCACCAGGTTTTCACGAAAAAAGCTCCAGTCGAAATCATGGCTGATACCTTTTACCACGGCACCCTGAATCTCGTCTTTTGATTTCATGATACCGGGTTTTGTGGCGTATATCTGAACATGTTTTATTCCGGGCAGAGAGTCAATGAAGTTGTTAAACGGCTGAACTTTTGATATGGGCTTCGTTTCAAATGATGAATTGGCGTCATAATTCAGAATCTGGATGTGCGATCCAAATCCGATGAGTTTGCGTCGTATTTCGCCTTTAAAGCCTGTCACTGTGCACACTGAAATAATCATTACAGCAAGGCTTAGGGCTATGCCATAAACCGATATTTTCAGAATGGGCCGTGCAATGGTTTTTTGGCCGCTGGCATCGGATGTAAGTCGGTTTGCTATGAAAAACTCGGCGTTCAAGTTATACTATTTGTTGTTTTAAAAATGCTAATTTAGCATGATATCCTAATTACACGGTCGAATGTTGCCTAAAAAAACCGGTTTTATGATCCTTGTCATGTTACAGTGCGGAATTTTTTCCGCATGTCAGCAGGCAGAAGTGCAGGATATTAAAACTGCTGCTGAGAGAACCGGGCAATATCTGCCTGTGCTGGAAGGCAAAAATTGTGCTGTAACAGCTAACCACAGCTCGGCCATCGGACGGGTGCACCTTGTTGATACCCTCATTAATGCCGGTATCATGATAAAAAAAATATTTTCACCTGAGCACGGCTATAGCGGGATCATAGCCGATGGCATCAGCATAAGTAATACAACCGATAGAAAAGGCATACCTGTTATTTCTCTGTATGGTCATAAGAAAAAGCCGTCAGCGGATGATCTGAAAGATATCGACATAGTGATCTATGACATCCAGGACGTTGGCGTGCGGTTTTATACCTACATCTCCACGCTCCATTATGTTATGGAGGCATGTGCTGAAAACCATATCCCGCTGCTTATACTCGACAGACCTAATCCCAATGGTTTTTATGTAGATGGTCCGGTTCTCGATCCCGCTTTTCAATCGTTTGTTGGTATGCACCCCATCCCTGTCGTCTATGGTTTAACGCCCGCAGAGCTTGCCCTTATGATAAACGGTGAAGGATGGCTTAAAAATGGTCTTCAATGTGAATTGCATATTGTTCATTGTGAAAATTACACCCATCACAGCCATTACCGTTTGCCGATAAATCCTTCTCCTAACCTCCGGAATATGGAAGCGGTTTATCTGTACCCTTCTCTGGCATTTTTTGAAGGTACGGTCATGAATGTTGGACGCGGCACACCCT
This sequence comes from Bacteroidales bacterium, assembly GCA_016934055.1. Classification (GTDB taxonomy): domain Bacteria; phylum Bacteroidota; class Bacteroidia; order Bacteroidales; family UBA10428; genus UBA5072. Next base: position 6,837 of record JAFGTR010000166.1, read on the forward strand.
ATCCTTTTCAGGTATTCGGGAGTCCGGACTATCCGTTGAAGGAATTCAGCTATATACCACAGGCCTCAGCATTAAATATAAACCCTGTTCATAAGGGACTGCTTTGTTATGGCAAAGACCTTCGCGGTCTATCTTTGGAAACACTGGGCAGTATGAAGCATATAAATCTCAGCTGGCTGATTGAAACATACAGGCTTATGAATAAAACAGGTTTTTTTACAGCCTATATGAATAACCTGGCAGGTACAGATGCGTTACAAAAGCAAATTGAAGCCGGATGGGATGATGTAAAAATACGTGAAAGCTGGAAACCCGGGCTGGAACAATACAGGAAGATGAGAGAGAAATACCTGTTATACCCCGATTGATTTATCACTACTTTTCGCTTTTCATCCTTTCTTCAAACAAGAATAATGCTAATTTTGCCCTATAATCATTCAACTGCATGGAGCGTACCAAAAAAGTAGCCGTGTTGGGAGGAGGCAGCTGGGCTACCGCCCTGGTTAAACTGTTATTGAATAATCTTCCTCATATCAGCTGGTATATGAGGTCATCCGATACCATTGATTATTTTCGCAAATACGGTCATAATCCCAAATATATAACCGACATAGAATTTGACACCAGCAAAATCACATTTTATAACATCATAGGTGAGGCCATTGAACAGGCCGACATTCTTATCTTTGCCATTCCGGCTCCTTTTCTGAAGGAATCACTGGTGAACTACCATAAAGGCTTTGGAAAAAAGTATATCGTGTCAGCCATTAAAGGAATTATTCCCCATGAAAACCTTACCATCGCAGAATTTTTCAACCGTCACTACCATGTGATGTTCCGGAACATTCTTATTATCTCAGGGCCCTGCCATGCTGAAGAGATTGCCCTCGAACGGCTTTCATATCTTACCATTGCCTCTTCCAGTGAATCGTGGGCCGAGCATCTGGCCTCAATGTTACGCTGTCATTATGTTAAGGTTAAGACCTCGAAAGATATATATGGCACTGAATATGCTGCAGTATTAAAGAATATTTTTGCTGTTGCGGCGGGTATTTCACACGGGCTTGGATATGGCGATAATTTTCAGGCCGTATTGATCTCAAATGCCATGCAGGAAATCAAACGCTTCCTGGAAAAGACATATAAAAGCAAACGCAAGGTTTTATCATCCCCTTATCTTGGAGATCTTCTTGTGACTGCATATTCACAATTCAGCCGTAACCGTAACTTTGGGATGATGATTGGCAAGGGGTATTCTGTAAAGTCGGTACAGCTTGAGATGAATATGATTGCCGAAGGGTATTATGCCGTTAATTGCATTCATGAGATCAACAGGAGTTATAATGTTAAAATGCCCATTATGGATGCCGTTTATCATATCCTGTATGATAAAATATCTCCTGCTCTTGAGATAAGATTACTTTCAGAAAAACTGATGTAGACAGAACAGAAAACATTATAACATATGGAAAATATTTCGGTTGATATCAGCAATGTGTTTGGATTTATTACAAGGTCAACCATTGAAGGACTTCAAAACCTGGTATTGGAAAAAAACCTGGCGCTTGAAAATAAGTCAGGCAAAGGAAATGATTTCTTAGGCTGGGTTAAGCTTCCTTCATCAATCAGCGATAGTGATCTGAAAGAAATTAAAGCCACAGCTGACCAGCTGGCCCAAAAAACCGATGTTATCGTGGTCATTGGGATAGGAGGATCTTATCTTGGCACACGTGCGGTTTACGAAGCGCTATCCCATACATTCCTTCACCTGCGAAGCAAACGTCAATATCCGGTTATCCTTTTTGCCGGACAGAATATCGGAGAGGATTACCTGAACGAGCTCATGGAAATATTGAATGAAGTCAGGTATGGTATTGTTGTTATTTCCAAATCAGGTACGACAACTGAACCTGCAATTGCATTCCGAATATTGAAGAACCACCTTGAAAAGAAGGTTGGCAAAAAGGCTGCCAAAGACCTGATCATTGCCATTACAGACGCCCGGAAAGGAGCCCTGCGCACACTGGCAACCGATGAAGGGTATAAAACCTATGTCATTCCCGATGATGTTGGCGGGCGTTATTCAGTGCTCACACCTGTAGGCCTTGTTCCGCTGGCTGCCGGAGGTATTGACATAACGACACTGGTAGACGGCGCCCGTTCGATGGAAATAATTACCTCTCCGGATACTTCTTTTAATGAAAATCCTGCTGCTGTTTACGCTGCTACACGTTATACCCTATACCGTCTGGGAAAGAAAATAGAGATCCTTGCCAACTATGAAAATAAACTGCATTTTATAGCTGAATGGTGGAAACAATTATACGGGGAAAGTGAGGGCAAGGATGGAAAGGGCATCTTCCCCGCCAGTGTTGACCTTACCGCTGATCTGCATTCTATGGGTCAGTATATACAGGAAGGTGAAAGGATCCTGATTGAAACTGTTGTGTCGGTAAAAACGCCACAGACCAGGCTCACTGTACCAAAAGATGCTGATAACCTTGACGGACTGAATTTCCTTGCCGGAAAACGGCTTGATGAAGTGAACAAAATGGCTGAACTGGGGACCTTACTGGCTCATGTAGACGGTGGCGTACCCAATATTCATATCACCCTTCCGGAATTGAATGCATTTTATCTTGGTCAGCTTATGTATTTTTTTGAAAAGGCCTGCGGTATAAGCGGTTACCTTCTTGATGTTAATCCTTTCGACCAGCCGGGCGTTGAAGCTTACAAGAAAAACATGTTTGCTTTACTTGAAAAGCCGGGTTTTGAGGAAGAGACGAAGAGGATCAGGAAGAGGTTATAAGCAGCATTCGTTGTCAACCTGACAGGTTTGCGTATCCTTAGTTTTATGCATTGGTTTTATACCGTAATGGCCGGTATACTGTGATGGCCATTTTCATTGCTTAATAATTTTCTGAACGTGTATTATGTTGTTTGTATCAGTGACACGGATAAAATACATGCCATTGTGCAGTTCAGTTAAATCAAGGATATAATACTGTTTACGGTTTGTCTCAAACTTTTCAATAACCTGTCCCACAAGATTGAGAATAACAACTTCCGTAACAGGCCTGATATGCTCAATATACACAACATCAACTGTCGGGTTTGGATAAATGGCAGGTCCGGAAGATTCCATCACTGCCGGGTCAACGGGCAGGTTTTCATGTTGTTGTGCATTCAAAACGGTTGCCAGAAGAAGGCAGAATACCAGTGATGTCATTCTTTTCATGACTTACGGGGTTTTGTTTGACACGGGATTATCATTAAGAACAAAATTATGGTATAATAGTTGCATCATTATTAGAAAATATAACGTATAAAAATATAGAATCTTATTTTCCGGTTCTTTGAACTTTAACTGTGTGATTTTTTTAACAGTTGTTAACTTTCTGCTGGTGAAGTTTTAAATATTGTAATATCTTTACAGAAAGCCTGTTTAATGCATTTGTCCGGCACTTCATGAATTACCTTGCCCACATATACCTTTCCGGGGATGATGAAGAGATCATCATCGGTAATTTTATTGGTGATTTCGTAAAAGGCTATCATTTTAACCAGTACACCCAGATGATCCGGAAAGGCATTATTCTTCACCGTTATATTGATTCCTTTACTGATTCGCATGCCATTGTCAGACGCAGCAAAGCCAGACTTAATGAGCAATATCATAAATACTCCGGTATCATCATTGACATCCTTTACGATCATTATCTTGTAAAAAACTGGTCGCTTTACAGCAATTGTCCGCTCGATGAGTTTATTAAGAGGTTCTTCGATCTGGCAAACCGGTATTTTGATCTCCTGCCTGAAAGCGTCAAATTTTTTCTGCCTTCTTTTATCAAGAACAACTGGATTAAAATGTATGATACCATTGAGGGTATCCAGGATGTGTTATTGCGTATGTCAAATCGCACGAGCCTCCCGGATAACACAGACTTTGCCATAACTGTGTTGCGGCGGGACTACCATTTATTTGAAGCAGAATTCCTGGCATATTTTCCGGCCCTTATTGCCTATGTGAAAAAAACATTCGGCATAAACGTGATGGGTGAAAGACTGCCGAAAGAGGCAGGCTGAGGTGAGGTACCGGGTGGTGCCAACTTTCTATTCCGTCTTGGACGCATATCCGGGCGTGGGCCATAATAAAAAAATTATAAAAGGTAGAGAATTCATTCAGAGAATCTGTTATGCTCAAGTTCTTAAGGATGGTATGTTATTCTGTTGTTTTTTGTGATATCAAAAGAATACTCTGTCAGAAAGTGATAGTCAGAAGAAAAATCTTTTATATTTAATCCACTATTTTTAAATAACATACTATGAAAACTCTGATTTACAAAAACCGAAATGTGCTTTTCTGTTCTTACATTCTGAAAAGATCTTTAATTTGTTTTTTGTTGTTTATTCCCGTTAAAGAAGCTTTTACTCAGGACATGATAATTAAAAAGGCAGGTGATACACTCTTTTGTAAAATTCTGAGTGTTGATGATTATAAGGTCATATACAACATTGACATAGACGGGAAATTACTGAAAAATCATATCCTGAAGGCTGATGTAATTAAATGTATACGCAATTATGAAAAAAAGAAATCAATGGAGGTATATCGTAATGCTTTCAGAACAACCGTTGGCCTTTCAGCAGATTATCGGGTTTCGTTTGGAGAGTTTTCCCGACTTTTTGGAAATGGTTTTGGTGTTGAAGCTTTGCTTATTGTCCCAAACAAAAAAAAGACTGTTGGATATTCTCTTGGTGTTAATTACAATCGTTACAACGGGAAAACATATACCTATCCCACAAGTTCCGGTACCGCAGGAGAAATTCAGTATGATGGCGGGTTTATATCTTTTTCAATTGGTCCTGTCTTTGGCAAAATGAAGTCTGCTTACTTTATTCCTTCAATATCAGTTAGTTATTTTAGTGATTTTTGTGCAGGATTGGATTTTGGCGGAGGGTTTTTAGTGCCGCTTGCTAAAAGTTCAAAGCTGAGATTTGGCGCAAAGTTATCAAGATATAACTTAATCGGTTCCGGGTTTAATGACAGTGGATCAGCTTACAGTTTCATGTTGCTGGCAGGTGTTTTCATATAATGACAGCATAAATTCTTTGATCCGGGGAAAAATGCAGCAACAAGTGAACGTTTGACAATACCGGCAGAGAGATTTAATATTCCGGTCAATCAACATTTTCCAGTTCTTTTCTCGCTTTCTTAAGCTTTGCCAGTTCCGATTCAGACAGTTCCGGAATTTTAAGTTTCAGCTTATTGATTCTTGAAGCAATAATGTCAGCGACTACAGCGCGGGTGAACCATTTTTTATCGGCGGGAATAATATACCATGGGGCCCATCGTGTGCTTGTGGCATTAAGCATGTCTTCGTATGCTTTCCGGTATTCATTCCAGTATGATCGCTCTTCAACATCAGCGGCCGAAAATTTGTAATTCTTTTCAGGTCTGTCAAGCCTTTCCAGGAAACGTTTCTTCTGTTCCCCTTTAGAGACATTTAAGAAAAATTTTATGATGCAAATGCCCTGCTCCATGATGAGTTTCTCCCATTTATTGATAGACCTGTACCGTGCTTCCCATATCTTTTTCAGGTCTTTTCCCCTGATCTTTTCAGGCAACAATTGCCCCTTCAGAAAATCAGGATGCACCCGCACAACAAGAACCTCTTCATAATACGAACGGTTGAAGATGGCAATGCGGCCGGCACCGGGTAATACTCTTGCAGGTCGCCATAAGAAGTGATGCTTTTTTTCTTCCTCCGACGGGGCTTTAAAGCTGTGAACTTCACAACCCTGGGGATTAACGCCTGACATTACGTGTTTGATGGTGCTGTCCTTACCGGCTGCATCAAGGGCCTGGAAAATGATCAGTACGGCCTGCTGCTCACTGGCCCACAATAGTTCCTGTGCCCCGGCAAGCGCTTCCTTATCCTCTTTTAACACATCCTTTGCTTCTTTTTTATCCCCTAATTCATTGGTAAAAGCCGGATCGTAATTATCCAGGCGTATTTTTTTACCAGGTGTAACAAGGTATTGACTGTGATCGAACGAGTGTCTGCCTTTCATTATAATGATCAAATGGTTGTTTTAAGTTAGCTTAAAGTAAAATTAATGATTTTCTGATATTTCCATATTGAATGAATCCGGTATCATACAAAAAGAGATCTGTCAGTTCTTATTTTTCGGAAGCTGACCATGTGTTAGGCGACATCCGGGAATTAACGCAGATTCTTTAGCGGGGTATCTTCCATAGAAGAACAGGAAAAAAGAGGAATCTTGAAGTTGTAGCCCCCGATGCTCTTAAGCTATCCGGCTTATTCAATTATTGAATTTGTTATTTTTCTCCTGGTATCATTGTGCATGGATATCTGCGGATAAACCGGATAACTTGATCCGACTGTATTTTTCCGGTAATATTAAAAATGCCAGTGTGCAGATGAGAATCAATAGTTTTTTCATATTGTCATGGATTGAATTCATCATGGGTTGACCTGCAGGTTTAAAATCTTGCCTTAAAGGCAAAGATAATATTTCTCCCCGGCGCACTTATCCCTGATGCATATGGTCTGTACAGGTGGTCAGCAATATTTTCAATACCGGCATTGAGGGCCAGGAATTTGTTAACATACCAGGCGGTTTTAAAGTTGAGCGTATACCAGCCGGGGACAAAGGGATTCCCATTCTCATCTTTGGCATAAGGAGCGTCATCCTGACGTTCGGATAAGGCCAGATCTTCAAAATCCATTCTGCCGTTATAAATGGCATAAAGGTCAAATTTAAAACTCCTGCGTTTATAGGTCAGGTGTGTATTGCCAAACAATGGAGCAGCATGCCGCAAAGGATAGTCAACCAGGCTCACTTCATCCTGTTCCTTGCCTTTCTGGTAGTTCAGTATACTGATAAGTTCCAGACCGTGTCCGATGTGAAGATCAATGCCCGCCTGAAGGCCCCATACCCAGGCCCGTGTTATGTTTTGTATAGCTTGTATACGACTCATCACTCCGTCATATATGATGCTGTCCTTTCCTTCATATTGAAAATCGCGGCGGGCAAGGGCATTGTCAAGATATGTATAGTATGCTGTGAGATCGAACTTAAGCCTGTGGCCGATCACTTTTGAAGTGCCGATTTCCACGTTCCAGGCATATTCAGGCTTCAGATCAGCATTGGGTACGACCACCGATCCGGGTTCGGAATCAAAGACCTTCCCGATATCATCAATATTGGGGGCATGAAAACCCGTTGAGGCATTAAGGTATAACTGCCATTTGTCAGTTGGTCTGTATACCATGCCAATGCTGCCATTCAGAGATCCGTTGTTGTTTGCGGCATGTGTGAAAGGGAAATCAAACATGGCTGTATCGAAGTCAGCACTCACAATATAATAACTGTATCGGATACCAATGTTCAGCAACAGGGCTTCGTTGATTTTATATTTTGCATTGCCGTAAAGCCCGTATGCCTGCCATGCCGATCCGTCAGGATAACGGGTGTTGGTTGCTGATACTTCATTTGTCTCAATATTCACCCGGTTAGCAGCCGAGTGCACCCGGTTGAATACTAATTCGGTCCCGTAATAGATGGTAGCTTTATTATTGATTTTCTTGTCAGCATCAATATTCAATGAACCAGCATCGACGTTTTCTGTCTGGTTTCGCATGCGGAGATTGTTGAACTTTCTGTCATGACGGCTTTCCTGATAATTTTGCAGGGCCGTCACTATTTTAAGTTGATCAAACAGTGTGTTGCTCTTAGTGTTGGTAATGCCCAAACGGTTCATCATCCATTTCTGCGGGCCATAATACCATACAGCATTATCCAGGATACCGTCGGCGTTATTGTCAAGGTATAAACGGTCATATCGCGGTGCGTCGGAAGTGGCAGAATAATGAAAGCTGTAATCGACAATCCAGGCATCATTGGGTTTGAACAACATTTTCTGCATCAGGTATACGTGGTTATAACCAGTTTTTATCTGGCGTTGCGGATCATCATTTACGATGATGGTATCCCTGTTGTTGATCCGATCCTGGTAGACAGGACGAAGAAAATAGTCGTTTCCGTGAGAACCGGTCCGGAGGTCATCATAATCTGCATAGGTCAGGCTCGTTGCAAAAGCCCATTTCTTTGTTCCGATGTTGAGATCAATGTGTCCTGTTTTTTCATGGCTGGCTGTTGAGAGGCGTCCGGAAACATTGCCGGTAATCTGCGGCTTCCCGTCTGTTGACAGCAAAGGCCGGAAGGTGTGAAAATCCATGACGCCGCCAATGGCATCACTGCCGTAAATTACCGCGCCGGGCCCGAATAATACTTCAGCACTTTCAAGTGATCCGGCATCAAGGGAAATGACATTCTGAAGGTTCCCCAGCCTGAAAATAGCGTTGTTCATCCTTACACCGTCAATAACAAGCAATACCCTGTTGGTGGCAAATCCCCTCAGCATAGGGGAGCCTCCGGCCAGCTGGCTTTTTTGAACATAAACACTCCCTCCCGTACCTAGCAAGTCGGCAGAAGTCTGGGGATTCTGAAAACCGGCTTCACGCATGTTGATCTTTGTAACGCGGTACGGGATTTCAATCTGCTGTTCTTCCCAACGGTTGGCAGCCACAACAACTTCATCGAGGGTTATGGTTGATTCGGTGAGTTCAATAATGTATGACAGTGATTTCAATTGCGCATATGGCACAACTTTCGATTCATAGCTGACATGCTGAAAGAAGATGCTGTCGGCTCCGGTGAATGCCAGAAGGGAAGCCCGTCCCTTCAGGTTGGTCACCAATGATACTTCCGGATTTTTCGAATACACGGCAACACCTGCAACGGGCTGTCTGGTGATCGCATCAATAACTGTTATGTTCTGGGAATAAACAGAAATTTTTATAAGAGCCAATACAAGTAATAAAGTGTTTTTCATTGTGGTCTGATAAGAAAAGCCGGTTATAATGGTTATAAAGTTTTATATTGGGTTGTTTTTTTGCGGCTGCAATTTACAACATTGACAGAAAAACCTGTTCATAGTATTTCAGAAATTGTGGCTGTTATCTGATATCCTGCGCTGACTGTTTTATTTTTTTAAGCAGGATGACGCAACCCTTTATCCCCGTCATCCATCTCTTTTTTGCATTCAATTACTCTGTAACCTAAAATAAACTTTTTATGAAAAAGCATTTATTATTATTGTCAGCAGCTGTTCTGGCAATTCTGGCGATCAGTTGCACGGAAGAAAACGGGTTGGATAAATCCGCTGACGGAGAAGAGAGTGAGTATAGTTATACCACATTGGATGGAGCCAGGGAAGAGGGATCTTCGGGCGTTTCAGGCTGGGATGACGGAAGTGGAGGCGCAGGCGGTTCAGGGAATGGCGATTCAGTGCAGACAACTCCCCCCGAGCCGGGACAGGTGACAGCCGCTGAATGGAATGACCTTGTCAACTGGGATTTCTGGAATGATCTGGGGCAGAATCAGGATTTTACTCTGGCACAGGATAACTGGGCCTTTGAAAATTTCTATCGATACTCTTTCCTTGTTAAAGATATTTACGATTTTCCGCTTATCGATTGTGAGATACAACTGAAGGACAGTAAGGATAATACAATATGGACAGCACGGACTGACAATGAAGGGAAAGCCGAACTCTGGCATAATCTTTACCATGATCAGTCTGATGATGTCACGAAGGCCGTTGTTTTTTATAAGGATAACATTAAAGAAATCGCTGATCCATTGTTATTTGCAGAAGGAGTGAATGAGATCATAATGGAAAATGAAGCTGACATTCTGCTCAGGGCTGATATCATGTTTGTGGTGGATGCAACCGGTTCTATGAGTGATGAAATCAATTACCTGAAATCAGAATTGCTGAGCGTCATCAACCGTGTTGAAAAGCTGAATTCGCAGCTTGATCTGAGGTTAGGATCTGTTTTCTATCGCGATGAGGGCGATGATTATCTGACGCGTGTATCGCCTTTTTCAGATAATATTGAATCAACTGTTAATTTTATTAAAGAACAGGAAGCTAACGGAGGAGGCGATTTTCCCGAAGCTGTGCATACTGCCCTGAATATGGCCCTTACCCAAATGAGCTGGAGTGAATCAGCCCGTACAAGAATATTGTTCCTGCTGCTGGATGCTCCTCCGCATAACACGCCCGGCATAGTCAATGATATCAGAAATTCGGTTTACGACGCTGCCGGAGAAGGCATCAAAATAATACCCATCACTGCCAGCGGCATCGATAAAGACACGGAATTCCTTATGCGGTTCTTTGCCCTGGGTACAAACGGCACCTATGTGTTTATTACTGATGACAGCGGCATCGGTGGCGACCACCTTGAGGCAACGGTTGGGGAATATGAGGTCGAACTGCTAAATGATCTGATGGTCAGACTTATAGATAAGTATACAAAATAGCACAATAGAGGAATGAAAGACCTGGCAGTGTGGAATCCTGTCAGGGTCTTTTTTTCTTTTTCAGACTGCGTGTTTTAAACTTCTTTATTCCGGTTTCCGGAATTAATCTGCGTGCTTCCACACCGTTACACCTGCAGTGGGCATATTCTGATCACCGATCAATATCCTGGTTCCTTCCGGTAATGGAAGTCTGTATGCTTTATCGGAATAGTTTACCGCTATTCCCAGACCATCGCGGTATTCCACCATAACTCCGGGGGGATAATCCTGAACAGGCAAATTCAGCAGTGTGTACAGTTTTTTCAGTACCGTCCTTTCCAATTCACCGGTTTTGGTATCGACGCCAACATAGGTTACAGTGCCATTGCCAAGCCGGTGTAAGGTAACGGCCGGTTTGCCGGCATAAAAATCGCCACTGTAAACCGCCCAGGTTTCGGTTCCTGCCCTGGGTTTCAGAATCTCACCCCAGGTCACCCACTCATAGCCCTTTTTCCCCATTATCACAGTGTCGGAGGCTTGTGGCATGAGCAAGTCATAGAACTCAATCTCAGCTCCGATCAGATCATAAATGGGCTGCGCAAAGGGGGCTTCCCATAAATGACCCTGCCGGTCCTGGTGACCTGTACGGCAGGTCAGCACCAGGTTGCCGCCTTTCCTGACGTACTGGATCATTTTATTGATAAGGTCCCTGTCAATCTGTTGATATGCTGGGGCTATAATAACCGGGTAGGCTGAAAAATCAAACGTGTCCCTGATGAAATCAACCGGGGCGCCGAATGCTTTTAGCGGTCCGTAATATTTTTCAAAATGGCCAAGCGTATTCCACTGAAAATTCTGTTTGTTCATTTCCATGGCCCAGCTGTTTTCCACATTAAACAATAACCCGGTTTTGAGGGCAGCATAATGCAGAGGAACTGGAGCGCCGGGTTTGGCATGTTCCCTTAAAGATTTTACTTCTTCAATAAACTGCTTATATTCCAGTCCGCCCGGCGTTGGTGTAACACCGTCATAGCCAACAATGCCGTAGTGATATTGCTCAAAACCATATATTGGCGCCCTGAACCTGTATGTGCAGGCCAGTTCGCTGCCGCCGGCAAAGACATGCCACAGCCACATCCTGACAACGCCGGGCAAAGGCTGTGGGTTAACCCTGCCCCAGTTGACCTGTCCGGGTTGCAACTCCATAACACCATATGTCGGGGATAAAGGCCTGAAAAAATCATTCGACATGGCAATACTCAGAGCATTGCCAAGCCTGTATCCTTTATGGCCAATGCCCTGAGCACTACCGGCAACCATATATTTTGTATAGGTGATAAAATCAAGATCGCGGCTGGCACCAATATAACCTTCATTGTAATTGGGTATGTAGTTCGTAGTGATCCACTGCCGGTGCCCGGCGTATTTCCGGATGGTCTGCGCCTGGCTGTCAAGAAAGGATGCAGTTTCATGGGCAACAAAGCGGTTATGGTCCATCCGCTGATGAAGGTTCATGCCCCACCTCGACCTTAACGGTATGTTTATCTGGGAGAAGTCATTGTACAGCTGACTCCAGAAAGACGTTCCCCATGCTTTGTTCAGGTTATTGATCGTTCCGTATTTTTGTTTCAGCCAGTCCCTGAAACGTTGCTGCGCATCGTCGCCATAATCATAACAGGCCCTGGGTTCGTTATCCAGCTGCCAGCCGATAATTTGTTCATTGTCACCATACCGTCGTGCCAGTTCTTCAATCATGGTGAGCGAATAACTGCGGTAATAATTGCTTGAAAAGGATGCATGCTGCCGGCTGCCATGATCGTCGCGATGACCGTATTCACCGGTAATAAGAACATCAGGGTGTTTTCGAACCAGCCAAACGGGAGGTGTGGCGGTAGACGTGCACATGATGACCTTAAGATTGTATCTGGCAGCCAGCTCAACCACCCTGTCCAGCCATCCGAAAGTGTATTTCCCCTCTTCGGGTTCGAGCTGGGCCCAGGCAAACTCAGCATAATGCACAAATTCAAAGCCCATATCGGCTATGTTTTTAATATCTCTTTCCCATTGCAGACTGTCCCAGTGCTCGGGATAATAATATACGCCGGTTGTGATCAGCTGCTCATCGGAGAACCATGGTCGTGTTTTCAGTTCGTAGGGTGTGGTAATGAGCGGTTTTTCTATAACAATTGATTTCTTTTGCTGACCTTTTGTAGCGGCCGCAGTTAAAAGAATGACAGACAAAATGACGTATTTCATAAAAGTCTTTTTAATTTCTATTCTTCAATCTTCCTTCTTTGATCTTCCATCTTTTTAAAACCTTCCGTACAAAACATATTCATCGGTGTTACAAAAAACCTGGCTGTATAAATAGAAGTCAATACGGTTTGTTTCTATACGACGGTTGAGCTGTAATACAGGATGACCCTTCTTTACACCAAAATATTTCTGCAGAGTTTTATCAGCGCCGCGCGCCAGGATTTGCTGAGCACCACCCTTAATCTCTATCTGATAATGCTTGCGCAGGATATCAAATAATGATTTGTTCTCAAATGATCTTGAAGTGAACCTTGGCAGGTTGAGATTGGGTATCATGGTAATATCATAAAATACAGGATTGCTGTTAACATAACGTAACCGTTCCATGTAAATACAACCCAGCTCTTTTTCACGTTCGGTGAGTTTAAAGATAAACGCATTTTTCCAGGTGCGTATTTCAGGTTTAACGATGATCTTTGTTTTCAGAAAATCCTGTCCGATAGCTGATGTTGTCCCTGTGATGGAAAGAATGCCAATACCTTTGGGTATGCCCATCACAATACTGCCTTTCCCCTGGTGTTTTTTGATATAACCTTCGTTTACCAGGGCATCCAGGGCTTTGCGCACTGTTGGCCGTGTAACATGATACAACACGCATAAATCGTGCTCCGATGGCAGAAGGGTGCCTTGTTTATACACCTCATCCTGGATGTGTTTCCGGATTGTTTCATAAACAACACGGTATGAAGGTATTTTGTGACCTGTGGCCATTTATGAACGATAAATAAGCTTTTAACAAATGTAACAAAAATTAACATTCATATGTAAATATGTTATACTATATTTATTAACTTGTAAATATGAATAGAATTAATAATGTAATAAAATAAAGATAATGAGATTTTTATAAAATTATAAAAATTATATAAAATCACTTGTATATACAAGTTATTATTTCTATTTTTACGAAAACAAAAAATGCATTATGGCGATTCCTGTTATTATGCCCAAACAAGGGCAGTCGGTTGAAAGTTGTATACTGACAGCTTGGATCAAGAAAAAGGGAGAATCTGTGAAGAAAGGTGATATTCTCTTTTCTTATGAAACCGATAAAGCTTCTTTTGAGGCTGAAGCTGAAGCTGACGGGACTATACTGGAGACTTTTTTTTCGGAGGGCGATGAGATTCCGGTTCTGGTAAATGTTGCCGTAATAGGTCAGCCCGGAGAATCAGTTGATGATTTCAAACCGGGAGAATCTGTTTTCCCACCCGAATCTGAAAGGAAAAAGGAAAATATTGCAGAGTCAGGGTCAGTAAATGATGAAAGACCATTGGCCCCTGAACAGTTTGTCGCTGCTGAAAACCCTGACATGAAAATTTCACCACGGGCCAGGTTGGTGGCGGCTGAAAAGGGCGTACCTGTTTCACGCATCAAAGGAAGCGGTCCCGAAGGCAGGATTATTGAGCGGGATATCAATCAATATCTTTCAGCTCATCCCCGCATGACGGCAATGGCCGGTTCTGTTGCTGCCAGTGAAGGTCTGACAGCTTCAGATAGAGGCACAGGGCTCGCGGGAGCTGTGACAGCCGATGACCTGGTTAAATTATCAGCAAAAGATGGTGAGGATTACAGTGATCAACCCCTGACAAACGTTCGCAGGATCATTGCCAGGGCCATGCATGCTTCGCTTCAGAACTCTGCTCAGCTGACCCATCATATGGGTGCCGACGTGAGCCGGTTGCAGGAGACCAGGAAAAATGTGAAGGCATTGCAGGAAAAGGGGTATCTGTATAATATTACCCTGAACGATATGATATGCTTTGCCGTAATACGGGCTTTGCAGAAACATCCTGCCGTTAACGCCCATTTCATGGGGGAGAGTATCCGGTATTTTTCAAAGGTGCATCTCGGTCTGGCTGTGGATACCGACAGGGGACTGATGGTGCCTGCCTTGCGTGATGCCTCTGAATTATCGCTTACAGACCTTTCGCAAGGCCTGAAAAAAATGGCTGATCAATGCCGGAACGGCAGTATCAACCCCGACCTTCTGGCCCCGACAAGCGCTTCTTTTACGGTCTCAAACCTGGGCAACTATGGTGTTGAAATGTTCACCCCTGTTATAAATCTGCCACAGGTCGCTATCCTTGGGGTTAACACTATTTCATACAGGCCCCGGCCATTGAAGGAATACAGTGTTGAGTTCGTCCCCTATATCGGTCTTTCGCTGACGTACGATCATCGCGCCATTGACGGCGGACCGGCCACCAGATTCCTGGCAGAGATACGCTATGAGATTGAAAATTTTGACTGGTCACAGGCATCCTCTGAACAATGAAATAACAACAAAAGGGAAAATAGTAATAAATATAACCACACATGTACGACATTGGTATTATCGGAGGCGGCCCGGCCGGATATGTTGCAGCAGAAAAAGCAGGGCAACAAGGGCTTTCTGTTATCCTTTTCGAATCCAATGACCTTGGAGGTGTTTGCCTTAACGAAGGTTGTATTCCGGTAAAAACTTACCTGTTTTCAGCAAAGCTTCTTGATTATGCCCGTCACGGCGAAAAATATGGTCTTAAGACAACAGGTGCTGAGGTTGACTTTCAGGTTATGATGTCCCGCAAAGACAGAATCGTAAAAAAGCTTGTGGCTGCTGTTGAAAACAGGATGAAACGCCATAAGGTTGAGCTTGTTAAAGCTGCTGCTGCCATCCTGGAGAACAGGAACGGTATCGTTACCTTGCAGTCGGGTGACAGAAAAACAGAATGCCGTAATATTCTGATATGCACCGGTTCTGAAGTTGCCGTTCCTCCTGTTAAAGGACTTAAAGAAACACATTATCTTACAAGCCGTGAAGCTTTGCAGATAAATGAAATTCCTTCTTCACTGGCCATCATTGGAGGCGGTGTCATCGGACTTGAATTTGCCAACCTGTTCAATTCCCTTGGGGCAAAGGTGATCGTTATTGAAATGATGGATGAGATCCTGCCCGGAACAGATACGGAAATCAGTCAATTGTTACGGAAAGAATTTACAAAAAGAGGTGTTGAATTTCATTTAAAGGCTCGTGTCACCGAAGCGAAGGAAAAGGGTATTGTGCTTGAAAAAGGCGATGAAAAACTGGAGATTATCGCTGATAAAATATTGATCAGCACAGGAAGGAAGCCTGTTATACAGGGATTCGGACTTGAAAAGCTTGGTGTTGAACTTTTCAGGGGAGGCATTAAAATTGACGAACACTGTCGTACCAACATACCCAATGTATATGCCGCCGGTGATGTAACAGGATTTTCTATGCTGGCTCATACGGCAAGCCGTGAAGGTGAAGTTGCCGTTAATCATATTACAGGCAGACCTGACAGGATGCGCTATAAAGCCATACCGGGAGTGGTGTATACAAATCCTGAAGTTGCTGTTGTCGGGTTAACAGAGAAAGAAGCCGGGGAGAAAGGTATTGATATCGAGGTACAAAAGCTGCCCATGACCTATGCCGGAAGATTTGTTGCCGAAAATGATCTTTTTCAAGGTTTGTGCAAGATCGTTGTTGGGAAAAAATACCGTGAGGTCCTTGGTGTGCACATGATCGGAAAGCCGGCATCGGAAATGATATTCGGTGCTGCCATGGCCATCGAGGCACAGCTTACAGTCAATGAATTAAAGGAAATAGTATTTCCGCATCCGACGGTTTCGGAGATATTCAGGGAGGGCGCTTTTATGTTTTAGTTGTCGCAAATACCGGCGCAAGCGTCCGCTTGTGCCGCTGCAGAATAACAGACAAAAGATAACAGACAAAAGAGCAAAGACAAATCAACAAATCAGCAAATCAACAAATCAACAAATCAACAAATCAACAAATCAACAAATCAACAAATCAACAAATCAA
>JAFGTR010000167.1 GCA_016934055.1 Bacteroidales bacterium
CAGACCAGAAGACCAGAAGACCAGCAGACCAGCAGACCAGCAGACCATCAGACCAGCATAGTTTACGAACAATGGGAACAAATAAATGACAATGGATAATTAAAACCGGCTAACCTTCCCTAATACTCATCTTCATTAAAGAAGAAATCATCTTTGCTTGGATAATCAGGCCAGAGATCCTCTATACTCTCATAAATTTCACCTTCATCTTCAATTTCCTGTAAATTCTCAATAACCTCAAGGGGAGCACCGGAACGTATTGCAAAGTCAATTAGTTCCTCTTTGGTTGCCGGCCAGGGAGCATCCTCGAGTTTAGAAGCTAATTCTAATGTCCAATACATAACGATGTTTATTTAATGTGACCTTTTTATAAAAATTGTGCAAATATATAAAAAACTATATAATCTACAACCCGGCAATCCATTTTAGCTCATCTCCCTGGTTATCAACAAGTAATTTTCTTGATAATACAAAAAGAAAGTCAGATAACCGGTTAACATATTGCAATACGATATCGGGCACAAAATGTTTCGCAGAAAGCTCAACAATTCTTCTTTCTGCTCTTCGGCAAACTGTCCGGGCCACATGAGCAAAAGAACTGACAGCGTGTCCGCCGGGCAGTACAAATGATGTAAGTTCAGGGAGTTCTTTCTCCATATTATCGATAGCATCCTCCAGTTCCTGTAATGAGGCCGTTTTCAATTCGGGTATCCTGACCTTACAATCTTCACAATCGGAGGCAAGGATAGCAGCACAGATCATTAATTTGTCCTGTATATTGATTAAGATTTGCTGCACAGTTGATGATGATACCTGATCACGCAGCAACCCGATATGAGCTATCAATTCATCAACAGTACCATAAGCTTCAATACGCCTGTTTGATGTTGTAACTCTTTTACCACCAATCAACGATGTCGTCCCTTTATCACCTGATCTGGTATAGATCTTCATATGTCTAAAGATTATTAATTCAAGCCGTTCTTTTCGCCCACACCAAACACCGGTTTTTGCTGATTCCTCCGGGTGTTTATCGTCTACCTTCGGATCACATCTGCAATCTTTTAACAATACTTGTCGGTTGAAGGTATGACAGGTGGTCAAACATCTGCAGAAATAACAAAAAATGCTGTGCTTTGTTCCTGGGACTATTCAACGACCAGTTTCGGCTTTTCGTTTATCCGGTCGTATTCAACATGACCGTCAAGTAACCTGATGATACGGTGGGCGTGACGGGCAATGCTTTCTTCATGTGTTACAAGTATGATGGTATTGCCCCGCCTTTGTATTTCATCAAAAAGTATCATGATATCTTCCGATGTTTTGGAATCCAGATTGCCTGTCGGCTCATCAGCCAGTATAATTGACGGATGATTGATCATAGCCCTGGCGAGGGCCACACGTTGACGCTGACCTCCTGATAATTCATTCGGCCTGTGTTCCATACGGTCCTCCAGTCCGACCGTTACCAGCATTTCCCTGGCTTTTTTCGCCCTGTCGTTTTTAGGAACCCCGGCATATACCAATGGAAGCATAACATTCTCAAGTGCAGTATAACGTGGCAGGAGATTAAAAGTCTGAAATACAAATCCGATTTCCTTGTTGCGGATATCAGCCAGTTGATTATCCTCCAGTTTACTGACGTCTTTCTGGTTGAGAATATAAGTCCCTGATGTTGTTGTATCAAGACAGCCAACAATATTCATTAAAGTGGATTTACCGGAACCTGAAGGTCCCATAATGGCAACATACTCATTCCGGTTGATTTCAAGAGAAATCGAGCGCAATGCCGGCACAATCTGTGTCCCCAGGTAATAATGCTTAACGATGTCCTTTAACGTAATGATTTTTTCCATGACCAGGATTTGAAATTTTTGATAAAAGTAATATTCTAAACTGAACTACTAAAACCTTATTGTATAATTCTCTTTAAAAAGCTGATCATTTTTAATAACAATACCCATATGAAAAAGATCTATGGTTATTGATGATTTCCTGTCTTCCCTGATCTCCTTCCAGGCCTTTCTCATCCCATCTGACCAGTTAATGTCGTCAAAAATGACCAGGCTGCCGTCAGGAATCTGCGCAAGAAAAAACCGGGTATATTCAAGGGTTGCAGCATAGCTGTGGTTTCCATCAATAAAAATCATCGTCGTGCATGGCGATTCAGGGATTAAAGCCGGCAATGCCTTTTCAAACGTGTTGTTAATGACAGTGACATTTTTTAAATTATTTTGGCTGAACCATTTTGCAGCCATTGCCGCAAGTGACGGATCGCCTTCAACAGTAATGACTTTTGCATCAGGGTTGCCGGCTGCAAGATAATGTGTCCCGATACCCAAAGATGTTCCCAGTTCAATGATCAGCTCCTGCTGGTAATACCTGGCCATACGGTAGAGTATCCGTCCGTATTTAGGTGTTATTGAGGCATTTCTTGCTATGGAGGCAACAGTTCTGTGCCTTGAATTATGAGCCCTTGAACCGGCTCCGAAATCAACGACCTCAATCAGCGTATTGTCTTTCAGCAGAATCTTCCGGCAGTCTTCAGCCAAACAATAGTCCTGATACTTTTTGCTATCGTTCATAACATTTGCAACGAAATCATACATAAAAGGTGAATGAATGCCATGACCCTTGCGATGCCGTGCCCTGAAGAAATAACACAGATATGCCATAACCTGTCTGAAACGCATGATATGATTGCTCTATGAATCGGGTTCTTAAAACGGATAAAGATAATAAAAGAAAGTCTGAAAGTCTGCTGGTCTGATGGTCTGATGGTCTTCTGGTCTGCTGGTCTTCTGGTCTTCTGGTCTGATGGTCTGCTGGTCTGATGGTCTGCTGGTCTGATGGTCTTCTGGTCTTCTGGTCTTCTGGTCTTCTGGTCTGCTGGTCTTCTGGTCAGGAAGTCTGTTAGGCTGTTAGTCTGTTAGTTTCTGATCTTTGATCTTTGATCTTTGATCTTTGATCTTTGATCTTGTATCTTGATTCTTAACAATAACTCAATAAATTAAAGCGTTTAAATATATAATTCATTTTTTACAAAAGGGTCAATCATCCCCCAAAAGTCATTAGAAAATGAGGCCAAAACAAGTGTTCATATTCGTACATGCTATGTAACAATTCGTTACAAATCGGTATGGGTTTTTATACAACCCTGTTTTAAAAATTCACAATTAATTAATTGAAAATCAAACTTTAGTTTTCAATGGCATAATAATTGTAAAATATCATCCATTAAACCTATTTAAAAATTCATGATCACATTAAAAAATTTGCATAAATCCTATGTAACCGGCAATAATTCGTTGCATGTCCTTAAAGGTATCAGCCTGCAAATTGAAAAAGGAGAAATGGTTTCCGTTATGGGGGCATCAGGTTAAGGCAAATCTACCCTGTTAAACATCATCGGCATACTCGACAATTATGATGAAGGTGAATATCACCTTGACGGTATGCACATCAGTAATCTCAATGAAACCCGTGCGGCCTATCTTCGAAACCACAAGATAGGTTTCGTATTTCAGAGCTTCAACCTGATATCTTTTAAAAATGCCATGGAGAATGTGGCATTGCCCCTGTATTACCAGGGCATAAACCGGAAAAAAAGAAATACCATTGCGATGGAGTATCTCAACAGAATGGGCCTCAAAGAATGGTGGACACATCTGCCCGGCGAATTGTCAGGAGGTCAGAAGCAGCGTATTGCCATTGCCCGCGCCCTGATCAGCAAGCCCAAGATAATCCTTGCAGATGAACCCACCGGAGCCCTTGATTCAGCAACCTCTATGGAAGTCATGGATATCCTTCAGGAAATAAACAGCACAGGCATTACTATCGTAATTGTGACACACGAGCGTGATATTGCCGAACGCACCCAGCGTTCAATAAAACTAAAGGACGGAACCATAGAAAATGTGATCCATCATACACTGAATTATAAAGCAGCAGTTTAATTCATAATCTGAAACCAATGTTCGACCTTGACAAATGGCAGGAGATCTTCAGCACCATCAGCAAGAATAAGATGCGTACTTTCCTCACCGGGTTCAGTGTAGCCTGGGGAATTTTTATGCTGATCATCTTACTCGGGTCGGGGAAAGGTATTCAAAACGGCATTGACAGCCAGTTCCGGCAGGATGCCGTAAACACCATCTGGTTCGGTGCAGGGACAACGAGCAAGGCCCACAAAGGCATGCAACCGGGTCGCCAGATCAGATTCACTGATGAAGATTATAAGTTTGTAAAGAAATCAATCGACGGCGTCGACAAAATATCTGCCCGATACTATATGTGGGGCAACAGGGTGATATCCTATAAACAGGAATATGGCGTATTCAATATTATATCAGTGCATCCTGACTACCAGGATATTGAAAGTGCCACAATCATGGAAGGCAGGTTCATCAACCAGATTGATATAAAAAAGCGCCGGAAAGTGACAACAATCGGCAAACCTGTAAAAGATGCCTTGTTTAAAAACGGTGAGAATCCCATTGGAGAGTTTATAAAAGTGAACAATGTTCCCTTTCAGGTTGTCGGCGTGTTCACTGACAAAAATGAGCATGACGAAAGGCGAATTTACCTTCCTGTCTCAACGGCCCAGATGATCTCCGGAGGCGGAAACAGAATTCATAACCTGACGATAACCAGTAACCTGTCGGCAAAAGAAAGCGAACAGCTGGAACAAACCATCCGGACAGAAATGGCTGAAAGGCATCGCTTTGACAAAGAAGACGACCAGGCCATGTGGATGTGGAACACCATTAAGGAATATGAAAAGTTTTCCAACCTTTTTCTGGGCATCCAGATCTTTGTAACCATGATCGGCGCCTTCACCATTATCGCAGGCATTGTGGGAGTCAGCAACATCATGATCATAGTGGTCAATGAAAGGACAAAAGAAATCGGCATACGAAAAGCTATCGGAGCCTCCCCGGCATCGGTTATCGGTATGATCATTTTTGAAGCTGTCATTATCACAGGATTTGCAGGTTATCTTGGATTGCTGGCCGGCATAGGACTGACTGAACTTGTAAGCAGTGTTATTCCCCCGAATGAAATATTTATGAATCCCGAAGTTAATTTTAATGTTGCTCTTATTGCGACAGGTGTGCTGATCCTTGCTGGAACACTGGCAGGATTGGTTCCGGCCATCAGAGCATCAAGGATCAGACCGGTTGTAGCCTTAAGAGACGAATAAAATCAAAGACATGTTTGACAGGGACAGATGGCAGGAAATATACAGCACACTTAAAAGCAATAAGCTAAGGACATTCATGACCGCCTTCGGCGTTTTCTGGGGCATATTTATGCTCATCATCATGATGGGTGCAGGAAACGGACTTGAAAATGCCGTTTTCGACGGATTCCAGGATTATGCCACCAACAGCGCCTTCATCTGGACCCGGCAGACCACTATGCCTTACAAAGGCTTGCCCAGGGGACGGTGGTGGATATTTGACAATGATGATATGGTGGCCCTGAAAGATAATATTAAAGAAATTGATTTACTGGCCCCCAGAGTACAACCCTGGGCCGGAGAAACCGAAGGGGGAAATAACGTGGTAAGAGGCCTCAAAACAGCATCCTATACTATTGTAGGAGACTATCCGGCATTCTTCAATATAGACCCCGTAAACATTTTGCAGGGAAGACTGATCAATGATATAGACATCATCGAAAAACGAAAGGTGGCTGTGATAGGCAACCGCGTAAGAGATGAAATGTTTGAAAAAGATGAAGATCCGATTGGCGAATACATCCGCATCAGGGGTGTTTATTTTCAGGTCGTGGGGGTATTCGAGCCAAAGAATAAAAATATAAGCTTCGGAGGGGATAAGGAAGCAACTGTTGTCCTCCCTTTTAGTTCACTGCAGATAGCTTATAATCTCGGTGATGAAGTGCATTATTTTGCCGTTACCGCTAAGAAAAACGCATCCGTTGCCGATGTTGAGAAAAGATGCATACAGTTGCTGGCTGAACGCAACAAAGTGCATCCCGACGATGAACAGGCTTTCGGCCATTTCAACCTTGATAAGGAATTTAAAAAAATGAGCGGCCTGTTCCTCGGTATCCGCATACTCATCTGGATTGTAGGAATAGGCACCTTACTTGCTGGAGTAATCGGGGTTAGTAATATTATGCTTATTGTGGTAAAAGAAAGAACCAAAGAAATAGGCATTCAGCGTTCAATCGGCGCTACACCGTGGCGGGTCATCAACCAGATCATTACTGAATCTGTAACATTGACCGCTTCAGCAGGCATGTTCGGATTGGCTATGGGCGTTGTCATACTGGAATTGTTGAATTACCAGATGGTGAATTCAGGCGGGGAATCAGAGATGTTCCTGAATCCCGGTGTGGATTTTAAAATAGCCATGACTGCACTGATAGTGTTGATTGTTTCGGGAATCTTTGCCGGTTTCATACCGGCCCGCAAGGCTGTAAGCATTAAACCCGTGGAAGCATTGCGCGCTGAATAATAATGATGAATAAAACAAATATTTTACTATAAATTTTCAAATGCTATGAAGAAGTTTTTCAAAATACTGTTAATGATCATTTTTGTCGGGTTGATTCTTGGCACACTGGTTTTCCTTTATCAGAAATCCAAAAAGAAACCGGAGATTTATGATACCAAAACACCATTTGTTTCAGACGTGATCAAGAAAACCGTTGCCACAGGATCGGTAGTGCCGCGTTATGAAATCCTTATAAAACCGACCGTTTCAGGAATCATTGACGAGATATTCATTGAAGCGGGTGATAAAGTGAAAAAAGGCGATCTGATAGCCAGAATCAGAATTATTCCGAATATGATTGAACTGAATAATGCAGAATCAAGACTCAACAAAGCCAGGTTAAAATTCGAAGATGCAAAAATGGTCTATGACCGCCAGAAAAAGGTCTATGAGCAGGGCGTAATTCCCGAAGCTGAGTTTCAGCAATACCGGCTCGACCACCTCAATGCCATCGAAGAACTGGACGCGGCAGAAGCACACCTGCAACTTATAAAAGAAGGGGTATCAAAGAAAGCAAGCGCTTCCTCCAACACCCTTATCCGTTCAACCATAACAGGCATGGTGCTTGATGTTCCGGTTGAAGTGGGAAATTCAGTCATTGAATCCAACAATTTCAATGAAGGTACCACCATTGCCAGTGTAGCCGACATGGGCGAAATGATCTTCGAAGGTAAGGTGGATGAAACTGAGGTTGGGAAAATAAGGGTGGGTATGCCGCTGATTTTATCAATCGGCGCCATTGAAGACCAGAAATTTGATGCACAGCTTGAATATATCTCACCAAAAGGAAAAGAAGAAAATGGCGCCATCCAGTTTGAAATTAAAGCTGCTCTGACACTTAAAGATGATATTTTTGTGCGGGCCGGTTACAGCGCTAATGCTGATATTGTTCTTGAACGCAAGGATAGTATACTGGTTATTCCTGAAAGCCTGATCAAATTTGAAAAGGAAAACGACTCAGCCTATGTTGAAGTCGAGACCCAATCCCAACAGTTTGAAAAAAGATATGTTGAACTCGGCCTCTCCGATGGCGTTAATATAGAAATCAAATCAGGCCTCACCAAAGATGATAAGATCAAAGGAGCCAAAAAAGAACCGGAAAAAAAGAAGAAAGAAGAAACAACATAGTTAAATAATGTTAAACCACCCATAACAACGGCACAAATACTCCGGTTAACCGCAATTTTTCATTTGACTGCACAACTGATCGAATAGGTTTAGGGTTAAGCAGAACCCCGGTTTTTCAACCGGGGTTAATTTTTGTTAAAAAAATAAACTTTTTTCCACAAATAACGTTTAATGATTATATAATTCAAGCAGAATTGAGAGAGAAAAAAACTTATTAACAATAACAAAAAAATTGTATCTTTGCATTGTTGATAATTAGTTCTTTGGATAGTCTGATTTTTAACAAAAACGTCGTCTGTAAAAAACAGATTGTTAGGTATTTAAAAAAAGTGATCTGGATCATCAAAAGTGTTAATATAAATCACTTGTTTATAATTGACTCGGGATATTTGTTTTACTACATTTACAGAAACGCGTTTATCGTAAGTACTAACCCTTAAATTCACAGCTATGCTTGATGTAAAATACAACATCAAAAGTTTAATCTCAAGCATTTACGAATGCCAGAAGAAAATCATTATTAATCGCCGGTTCATTCGCGATCTTGAATCAGAGGGATCTGATACTTCCAAGCTCAGGAATGAGATCATGGATCTTGAACACCGCATTTCTGAATACCAGAAAGAATTGCGGAACAAGTATCAGTTCACTTATTAAGTTTTTGTATTCTGCTTTTTAACATTATAACAAAA
Organism: Bacteroidales bacterium; assembly: GCA_016934055.1. Taxonomy (GTDB): domain Bacteria; phylum Bacteroidota; class Bacteroidia; order Bacteroidales; family UBA10428; genus UBA5072. The sequence goes on from JAFGTR010000167.1 coordinate 8,345, forward strand.
CCACTTCTCCGGAAGTGGTTTTTTTATTTGTAAGAAACTCAAGGTCCGGCAATATCCTCAGCAGGGCATGCCTGTGTGTGTTATAAGAGTTTTCTGGATACTTCACGTATCAACCGTGATGAAATTTTCAACTCAAAGGGTAATTCATCATCTTCGAAAATAATGGCCTGCCTGTTTCTGTTGATGCGATTAAGCCTTCCCCTGTTTATGATCAATGACCGGCCAATCCTGAGAAACATATCAGCAGGTAATCGATTCATTAAACTGCCAATCTGACTGGTAACAAATTCCTCACGTTTACCCGTCATTACAATTGAAGTATAATTGCCTTCCGCTTTGCAATACAGAATATCCTTCGGGTCTATGAAAATGGTGCCGGAACGAATATTAAAAGGTAACTTCTGATAGCTGGTCAGGGTTTGGAACAAAAGGTTGATTTTCTCATGAACCGATGTACTGTCTGGGCGGTGTTGTTGATATCTCTGTATCGCCTTTTTCAGTTCGCCCGGATCAACAGGTTTCAGCAGGTAATCAAATGCCGCATGCTTAATGGCCTCAATGGCATAATGTTCATAAGCTGTCACAAAAATGATGACAGGGTGAACAGCGTTTTTATCCAAATTGTGAAGCATATCAAAACCATTTTGTTGGGGCATTTCCACGTCAAGGAATACAATGTCGGGATGGTGTTTGTTAATGATGGCCAGGGCTTCTTTTACCGATGAAGCCTCGGCTATAACGGAAATAAAATCATATGATGATAACAGTCCTTTCATATAATCACGGGCTGGGGCTTCATCATCAACAATAACAACAGAAACAGATTTAACGGACATAATCGGAAAAAGCCATTGATAACCAGAAGTTGAAATTAGAAATTTTCTGCTGTTTAAATACGCTCCATAATGTTTTTTTTGTAAATGACAATATCATTGAACCTAACGTTTCGAATATTTTATTAAAAATCAATTAACGATTATAGCCAGCCTTTAAAGGATTGTATATCTAACATAAAACCCATTGCCATATACATGCGACCCCTAATGGGGTCGCTGCTCCCTGTCATTCGTTTTCTATAAACATGCAAACCCTCAGGGTTTGTATGGCACAACAATAGCAAATCACCAACCGACCCCGTCAGGGGTCGTATGTTTATAGCACAACAATCGCTCACCACCTACCGACCCCGTTAGGGGTCGTATGTTTGTAGCACAACAATCGCTCACCACCTACCGACCCCGTTAGGGGTCATGTGTTTATAACACAACAACAGCATACCATAAACCGACCCCGTTAGGGGTCGCATGTTTGTAGCACAACAAACGCATACCACCTACCGACCCCGTTAGGGGTCGCATGTTTATAGCACAACAATCGCTCTCAACCTACCGACCCCGTTAGGGGTCGCATGTTTATAGAAAACGAATGTCAGGGAAGGCAAACGACCCCGTCAGGGGTCGCATGTTTGTTACACTAAACATAAAAAACAAAATGCCCCTTAATTTGCATTTACAAAAAACAAACCATAAATTAACGATCTGATAATGGCAAAACCCTTTATATGAAATATAACCCGTTAATATTATACTTATGGCCAACACTTATTCTCAAATCTATATCCAGATCGTTTTTGCTGTACAAAACCGCGAGTCATTAATAAAACCCTCCTGGGAAGAAGAACTATACACATACATTTCCGGCATTGTACAAAACAAAGGGCAAAAAATGCTTGCCATTAACGGAATCCCAAACCACATCCATTTCTTCATCGGCATGAAACCAACCTGTTGCCTCTCCGATCTTGTTCGCGAAATTAAAAAATCATCTGGTGCTTTTATTAAGGAAAAGAAACTTACACCTTTCCGGTTTCAATGGCAGGAAGGATTTGGATCATTCTCATACAGCCATTCACAATTAACAGATGTTATTCAATATATAGCAAATCAGAAAACACATCATCAAAAACGCTCATTCAAAGAAGAATACCTCGCTTTCTTAAAAGCCTTTGCCATTGAATTCAAAGATGAATTTTTGTTTGATTGGATTAAGGAATAATTCATAACTCTATCCTCAACACAACCTTCGTTCCGGCTGCCCTCCCCTCTTTGTCTTTAAGATCTATGATTTCCTGCATAAATTTTTTATTGGAGAGATTACCGGTAAGCTCAAGAATCTGCTGCGTGATCCGCAACCCCTGTCCCGTATTTTTGTAGGGATTGATCTTACGGGCCTTTTCACGACCTATGCCATTGTCTGAAATCTCTATGCATAAATCCTTACCGGATTGCATTGCCTCAACCAAAATATGCTTATCACCTTCCTTATTCATTAACCCATGTTTCACAGCATTTTCCACATGTGTATGAATGATTCTTTTGGGAATCAGCATACCCTGATCAACATTTCCGTGGACCTTTACTGTATATTCAAAATTATTTCCTGTTCTGATTTGCTGCATGGCAAGATAAATATTAACAAACGATAATTCCTGTTCCAGTGTAACCATGGTTTTTTCTCCTTCCGCAACTGTAGCCCGCATGAGTTTGGAAAACTGCACCAGGTAATTGCTGGCTTCTTCGCGGCGGTTGGCGGCAATCAGACCCGAGATCATGTTTAGTGTGTTAAAAGTAAAATGAGGATCGAGCTGATTGAGGGTTGATTTAAGCTGCAAGCTCAGGATTTCATTTTCAGTCTTTTTCTGTTGTTCCTGCCTGAGCTTAAAAAGATATTGAAGGAGGAATACAAGACCAAGCATCAACGTATAATATGCCGGATAACGCCAATAGGCAAAATACCAATATTTATCGTAGTTGACATTATGTTCCCACAACCGGTTTCCTGCCTGGATAAAGAATTTAACACCCTCATCATTCGTTTCAAATAACTGGTAATGAGAATAGGCATCCGTTTCCAATAATTCCTTAAAGTCAATCCTTGTAACCAAATTATACCGGTCATCCAGCAGAAAAAATCCGGAATTGATGTTTTGGTTATAAAATACCAGGAAAGACTTTCCTTGAATGTTGACCTGTTTGATATACTTATTCTCTGTTAAAGGTTTAGTATAGGGGATCAGGTTGACTGTTTGCTTTAAATTAAGTTTATAATCGTACAGGAGCATGGTACCGGTTTCAGGAAAAGTAAGACAAATTAAATCGCCCCTTTCGTGATGCTGTATGAATGAAAACCGTGTATTGGCAATGTTCAGGGTTTTCGAAATATTAAAACAACTGTCAAATAGAAGTAAAGATGAAAAAGGGCTATATGTTCCATAACATTGCAGATAACCGGCCAACAGCAATGTATCCTTGTTTTGCAGGGTAAAAAGGCTGAAAGTCGCAGGTTTCTCATGAAATGGCCGTGGCGGAGTGAAAAACTTCAGGTTATGATCAAGTGCCATCAGCCAGGGAGTATGATCGTGAAAAGGAATAGCGTTTGTATCCTTATAGTTTTCCGCTGTACCTGTCTGAAGGAGAATTTCAGAAAAACCATCATGGTTTATATCAGTGATCTCAAAAATATCGCATTTCACACCGGATAGGGGACTCAGCAGGATGCTGTCTCTTTTCAGATCGTAGGCTATGATGCTCCTGGGCTGTAATGAGTACAATGCAGAATATGAAAAGATAACATCAGTATACCCGTCGTTGTTGATATCATGAAAATGAAATTTTGATACAGTTGTCCAGTCAGGCTGGCCGTTTATCTCTCCAATTGTAAAGAGGTATTTTGTATTAACGCGAATGTTGCTGTTCAGATTCAACGTAACGACAGCCAGGAATACTGAATCACCGCGCCGGGTGATTGTAAAGGCCTCATCGACGGAATCACTGTTAATATCAAAAAATGCAACCTCATCTTCAGGTTTTATCATCCCACGCATACCGGCTTCTCCGTATATTTTGTTTTCGGCGGTATTGATACCGATACGCGGCATGAAATTACCATAATACAGGATTACCATTTCAAAAATGCCGTCATGGTTAACATCGCGGAAGAAAACCTTCTTCTTGCCTTCCGTAACTATTTCATATCCGGATGAAACCTTATATTTTGTATGTTTTACCGGGAATATAAAAGCCAGGATCAGTGCCAGCAAGGCAGCGATGAGAAAGGGATTGGTGAGTATTTTCAGGAAGGTTTTCAAGGATATAAATATGAACTATTTATTGTAATGTGAAAGATAATAAAAAATCAGCATTTGGATTAATACATCTTAGTTTTGAGTTATGTCTATACAGATTAACAGCCATTTTGTACAATAAATTGACTCGGTCATACATTCAATTTAACAAATCATAAAGTGAACCCAAAGATTTACTATTTTGGTTATCATAAAAATGCAGATAAAAGTCAACATTTGCAGAATTTGATTTTGCATGCTGCAAAGCTGAACATCTCAACAATCGCCCTATGACAAACCAACCGCTTCCTGCCGGAAATTCCGTGATTATTTATGTGATAACCTGATATTGTGCTATTGAAACACTTTGCAAAAGTGCGTTAGTATATTGCATTTAAAAATAAAAGTTATCTATTTGTATGATTTGGTGAAGTATGCACAATATTAAAAAATCAAATATCAGTTAGCTTTTAAACAACAAATACTAGGATAGAAGTATTGAATCAAATACCAAAAAATCGCTTGTATAATCTTTATAAAGTAAATCCTGTTAATATGAGATACTATTTATCCATTATTATCGTGATTTTTGCTTTCCCATTAGTAAAATCACAAGTAAATGTGATACAAGATTTTCCATTTTTTACACAATCTAACAAAAGTTATGAAAGTAATAAAAATGATTGTGGAGAATGGGCCGTAGCATCTATTTTTGCCTATTGGAATAATCATGCATTTGGTTCATATTACGAATTTGATCGTTTTTTGGGTGAGGATTTTTCTCCTGATTTCAACTATAGTGAAATTACAGAACTCTCAATTGAATTACAGGAACCACTTGACTATTCTCCAAATGGTACATGGGGTACTGCCCCTTTTAAAATGAAAGAAGGAATACAAAATTATTGTAATGATCAAGCCTATGGAAATAATTATAATTTCGTCATAAATGAAATATTCGATGGTTCCAGTGATTCTCATATATTATGGGATGCTATAAAATTTGAGATTGACCAAGGTAGACCTGTATTATTTTTAATTACCGGTGGTGTTGAGTATAAAGCATACAAAGAATCAACGGGTGAATGGTTTAATTTCAATGAGTGGAAATTTATAGACCTCTATCACTACATGCCAATTGTTGGATACAATTCAGATTTTTACGGAGAGGGACGTAAGGTTATAATCGCCAGTTCACTAAGTGGTGAAAATCATACTGATAAAATCAAATACTATATTGATATTGAAAGCATTGTTCCTATATTATTTAATCCAGCTATTTGGACAATAATACCTCAAAAAAACAACGAAAAGCCTTCTTGTCAATGTGGAGTATTAGGAGGAACAACAAATCTAAGTGGTAGTATTAATCTAATTACCTTTAATATTGAATCGGAGGTTCTTCTGCAGAATGCAGAATATCAAATTAATGTAGATGGTTTAGGATGGTCAAATGCTGGATATAGTTATAATATAAATGATGATCTCGAATTTACATATAATACTTCTCACATAAACTTTTCTAATAATGTTCAATTTAGGTCACGATTAAAAACTGTATTAAATAATTATTCAGATTGGACATATTCTTCTATTTATACAATTGATAATTCTTCACAAATAATAACTAATGGTATAATTTCAAATAGATTTCCTGTTTCGGGTGAAAGTGTTGTTTTCCGAGTGGATTATATTAATACAATCAATACGCCTCCTTCAGAAGTTAGAGTCTTTATTAACGGAACAGGATATACTATGACAAAAGACCCTTCTGATAATGATTTTTCTGATGGTGTTGAGTATACTTACACAACTACATTTAGTACGGCAAAAATATATCAATACAGTTTTGGAGCAAATGCAAATGACGGTACCGAACTTGAACCGTATCCAGAGGATGGTAGCACTTTGAATTTCGTAGTAAATGAAAATCCTGCGGGTTGGGATTTAAGGGTAACAAATTTAAGCTCAAGCCCTACTTATATGATTTCTGGACAAGGTGTTACCTTTACTGGAACCATTCACAATAATTCAAACTCGCCGGATAAAACATATACAAACATTTTTTACAAATTTGAATTATTTAATCCATCTGGGAGCTTAATAGATGAAGAAAGTGGTACATTAAGTTCATTGAGTCAGGGCGCATCTTCTAATGTTTCTCGCACTTTATACACTCAAAGCACGACAGGTAATTATAACTGTGTGTTTTCTGTTTATCCATCAAAAGATGCAAATACTTCAAATAATTCAGCATCAAATACTGTAATTGTTGGTACTACAGAACCAACACATCAATATCTTATTTCTGAATCAGATAAAGAACAGTTTCTATATGTTGGTGATTCGTATAATGGTTATACATTAATGGGTATTGGTAGTAATTATGCTAATGTGCGTTATAATGGTACAACACATAAAGTTTATTACCAAGATTTTAAAGAAATAGAAAGTTCTACCAGAGTAATAATGTGTGAAGGCATTAGTAACATTGGAGGTGATGCTGCAGTTTTAAGTTTCGGAACCTCCAATTTAAATTATGTTTCTTTCGACCAAACCACAATTACCTGTCATGCTGGTGACGAAATTATATTTACAGCAGTATGCGGCATTGATTTTGCAAACACTGATCCTGATATTTACAGGAATTCTTCTATTGATGCTAATGATTGGAGTATTTCAAGATCAAGTGACCGTAATACTGCATATTATGAATATGATTTGCCAAATAATATGTCAAATGGCACATATACCTTTTTTATTGGTTCTTCTCTAAGTGGTGGAAAATATCTTCGCAAACTTACAGTTAAAGTTATTTCCCCAACTCCAACAATATCAGCTTTATCAAAAAATGCTGTATCTGCAGACGACCAGATAACAATTTCCGGATCCAATTTTAGTTCTTCTGGTATAGTACGTTTTAACAGTATTTCAGCAATTGTTTCAAGTTGGTCAGGTACTTCAATTACTTGTATTGTACCTCAGGGTATTATTGATGGAGTTGTGACTGTAACAACTTCAGATGGAACAAGTAATGGAATTTCTTACACCGTAAATAGTTCAACCGGCAATCCAATATTAGTTTATGAAATCCCCGACCAAACTATGAATCAGGGTGAAACCCGGATAATTGCAGATTTGAACAATGTATTCGATGACCCCAATGATGGTAGTTTGACATTTTCTGCTTCGTCAAGTAATTGCGATATTTCAATTAATTCAACAGTGCTGTCATCAGGAACTTTGGAATTAACAACCAGCTCTGATATCATGTCTGGAGCGACCATAACTATTTCAGCCACTGATAATACAAGCAAATCCGTGTCTGATAATTTTACAATTGATGTACCAAAAATTTTACGAGTTTCACCTGCTTTTGCTTTTGTTGAAAAAACAGCAGGAATAACCAATTTCCCTGTTACATCGAACATCAACTGGTCGGTAATCGAAAGTTCTGGTTGGCTGAATGCCAATAAGACCAATGCGACTACATTGTCAGTTGAATACGACGAAAATACAAGTGTTGACGATCGTTCTGCCAGTATCACACTTTCAGGGACTGGCGTAACATCACAAACCATAACCGTTGAACAGGACGGTGCAACACCTATTTTGACCATTTCCCCATCGTCAAGGTCGGTAGGTTCTTCTTCCGGTACAACCACCTTCACAGTAACATCGAACATCGACTGGTCTGTGATCGAAAACACAGATTGGCTATCCGCTGCCAGGACCAGTTCAAATATACTTACAGTTTATTATGATGTGAATTGTGGAGAAAGTCGTTATGATAATATTACTCTTTCTGGTATTGGTGTCCCTCAACAAACTGTAGTTGTAAACCAGGCAGATGGAATCATAACAGCTCCAACAATCGGTACCATCACACAACCTACCTGCGCTGTATCAACCGGAAGTGTTGTTCTGAGCGGCCTGCCATCAACAGGAACATGGACGCTGACCAGAACTCCCGGAGGTACAACCACCTCCGGAACCGGGACGAGCACAACCCTATCAGGACTTCCGACCGGAACTTATACTTACACGG
>JAFGTR010000168.1 GCA_016934055.1 Bacteroidales bacterium
CTCGCAAAGGCGCAAAGGCGCAAAGGGAATGTGAGATATTTCTCGCATAACTTGCCCCGATTCATCGGGGGGCGCAGAGGCGCAAAGTGAAAGTAGGATATTTCTCGCAAAGGCGCAGAGGCGCGAAGGGAATGTAAGATATTTCTCGCAAAGGCGCGAAGGGAATGTAAGATATTTCTCGCAAAGGCGCAGAGGCGCAAAGATTGTGTATAAAAAAAAGCGTTTATTTTTATCCTAGTGCACTTTGCGTCTTCGCGTCTTTGCGAGAAACAGATCTTTGCGTCTCTGCGTCTCTGCGTCTTTGCGAGAAACAGATCTTTGCGTCTCTGCGAGAAACTCTCTCCTTCCTGTTATAATTTGTACCCTCTCACAACGCCATTTATCTCATATTTTTTTACATTTGTCGCTTTAATTGAAAAGGACACAATGGAATACAATTTCACCGCGATAGAGCAGAAATGGCAAAAGTTCTGGGAGGAAAACAAAACTTTTAAAACATACGACGATTTTAACAATCCCAATAAGTTTTATGTTCTCGACATGTTTCCTTATCCCTCGGGAAGCGGCCTCCATGTCGGGCACCCCGAAGGCTACACGGCCACAGATATAGTGGCCCGTTACAAGCGGATGAAAGGCTTTAATGTGCTCCATCCCATGGGCTGGGATGCCTTTGGCCTGCCGGCTGAACAATATGCCATCCAAACCGGGACCCATCCTGCCGTTACAACGAAGAAGAACTGCGACACGTTCCGCAAACAGATAAAATCACTGGGCCTTGGTTATGACTGGGACAGGGAGATCAGCACCACCGATCCGGGCTATTTTAAATGGACACAGTGGATATTCATCCGGCTGTATAACACCTGGTTTGACGAAACCCTGCAAAAGGGCCGGCCGGTTTCAGAGTTATTCATTCCTGATGATGTTAAAGCTGAAGGTAAAAAAGCTATTGCTCTATATATCAATGAAAGGCGGCTTGCCTATTATGATGATGCCCACGTATGGTGGTGCGATAACTGCCGTATTGTCTGTGCCAACGAAGAGGTGCTGACCGACGGCAGTCACGAAAAATGCGGCCATGCCGTGATACGCAAAAACCTTAAGCAATGGATGCTCCGCATTCCTACTTACGCCGAGAGGTTACTGGACGGGCTTAAAACAGTCGACTGGCCCGAAGGTGTCAAGGAGATGCAGCGTAACTGGATCGGCAGGTCAACCGGTGCCGAGGTTGATTTTTCACTTGAAGGACTTGATCTGAAATTAAGGGTATATACTACACGGCCCGACACCCTTTTTGGCGCCACCTATATGGTTCTTTCACCCGAACACGACATGCTGAAGCAAATTGTACTCCCCGAAAAACATGAGGAGGTGAATGCTTATGTGCAGGCCGCTTCGCTGAAATCGGATCTCGATCGTACCGATCTGGCCAAGGAAAAGACAGGTGTATTCACCGGCCGTTATGCCGTCAATCCGGTTAACAGCAAGACAATTCCTGTGTGGGTTGCCGATTATGTGCTTATTGGCTATGGAACCGGGGCCATTATGGCCGTTCCGGCTCATGATACCCGTGACTTTGAGTTTGCACAGAAATTCGGACTGCCTGTTGACTGCATTATGGATCCTGCCGGTGCGGAACCCGCACTTCGTTCGGCCGTGCTGGCCGGAAAAGCCTGCTGGACTGAAGACGGCCTATACATCAATTCTGCTGACGAAAAACATGGCATCGCAATAAACGGTTTAAACAAAGAAAATGGCATCAGGACAATTATAGACTGGCTTGAGAAGAAAGGTATTGGCAAGGCCACTGTGAATTATAAGCTGAGGGACTGGCTTTTCAGCCGTCAGCGATACTGGGGTGAGCCGTTTCCGGTTATCCACTGGGAAGATGGTGAAATAAGCCTGATGTCTGATGAAGAGCTCCCGCTGACCCTTCCGGAGCTTGAAAAATACCTGCCGGGTGAAAATGGCGAGTCACCCCTGGCCAACGCAGGCGACTGGCTTGTTGTAACTGACAGGAATGGCCGTCGCGGGCGCAGGGAGACCAACACCATGCCGCAGTGGGCAGGTTCATGCTGGTATTATCTGCGGTATATCGATCCTGCTAACGATAAAGAACCCTTTTCACCTGAAAAGGAAAAATACTGGATGCCGGTCGACCTGTATATAGGCGGAACGGAACATGCCGTCCTGCATCTTCTGTACAGCCGTTTCTGGCATAAGGTGCTGTTCGACCTGGGCATCGTTTCAACAGATGAACCCTATAACAAACTTTTTAACCAGGGCATGATACTGGCCTACGCCTATGAAACTGCTACAGGGGCAAAGATACCGGTTGACCTGGTGGAGGAAAGGGATGGTCAGTATTATCATAAAAATTCGGGTGAAGAGCTTCGGCAGATTGTTGCCAAAATGTCGAAGTCATTGAAAAATGTTGTCAATCCTGATGATGTTGTAAAAAAATACGGGGCTGATGCTCTTCGGTTGTATGAGATGTTCATGGGTCCCCTTGAGGTGATCAAGCCATGGTCTGATACCGGTGTTAAAGGTGTATTTGGTTTTCTGAGCCGGGTTTTTAAATTCTTTGCTCATATTGAGAACATAGTTGATGGTGAAGAAGATCCTGAGATACTGAAGGCCTTACATCAGACCATTAAAAAAACAGGAGGTGACATTGAAGGCCTCAGGTTCAACACGGCTATTTCACAGATGATGATCTTTACCAATGCCTGCATAAAAAAGAGAAAGGTAACAGGCGAAACAGCTTCACAATTTATTAAGGTGCTTTCACCCTTTGCCCCTCATCTTGCTGAGGAGATATGGAGCCTTTATGGCAACAGGAAAAGTATTGCATATGAAAGATTCCCTGAATACGATGAGAAGGTGCTTGCTTCCGACACTTTTGAATATCCGGTCTCTTTTAACGGAAAGCTCAGGTTTAAGATTGAATTACCCGTAGATATGGGCATTCCTGATATTGAAAAAAGTGTGCTTGATCATCCCGGCGCAAAAAAATGGATAGAAGGGAAACAATTGAAAAAGATTATCGTAGTACCTAAAAGAATTGTAAATGTAGTAGTTATATAACCGATGAAAAAGAAAATCCTCATTATTGGACTGGCAATTGCCGGAATGGCAGTCATTGCCGGGCTTATATGGATCGGAAAGGACAAATATACCCGTCAGCATATTGCAAAAATCTCTGAGCCTGATACTGTCATTGCCGAATCGCCTGTTCTCCTGTTTGGTATACCTGTTGACTCTTTTTACACAGAGACAGGGATTGTCAGAAGGAACCAGATACCGGCCCAGATCATGGGAGAGTATAACCTGCCCCGGGGCGCTATGGCGCGCCTGATTACCCTTGACAGGGATGAGTTTGACATGCGCAAGATCAAAGCAGGTAATCATTTTACAGTATTTCTGACAAGAGATTCTTCCAGCCTGCTGCAATACTTTGTTTATGAACACTCGCCGGTGGATTTTTCCATTTTTGATTTTACTGATTCACTGCGCATCATCGGTTTTAAGAAATCCATCGATCCCGTTGAAAAACGCGTATGCGGGAGAATTGAGACTTCACTGTGGAATACGATTATGGATCATGACCTGAATCCGATGCTGGCCCTGGAACTTTCAGATATTTATGCCTGGACGGTAGACTTTTTTGGTATTCAGCCCGGTGACAGTTTCAGTGTGGTATATGATGAATTGTATGTGGATACCATGTCAGTTGGCATCGGAAAGATCCATGCCGCCTGTTTCAGGCAGAACGGACGTGAATATTATGCTATTCCTTTTGTCCAGGACAGTGTTGAAAGTTATTATGATGCCGACGGCAGCAGTTTACGCCGTACCTTTCTGAAGGCCCCATTGCATTTCAGACGCATATCTTCACGGTTTTCGCACAGCCGGCTTCATCCGATACTGAGAATACGACGGCCCCATCATGGGGTGGACTATGCCGCTCCTGTCGGAACCCCTGTTTTTGCCATCGGAGATGGTAAGGTTTTACAGGCTGTATACAGAGGCCAGGCCGGCCGTCTTGTGAAAATACGGCACAACAGCGTATATACTTCGGCTTACCTTCATCTGAGCCGGTTTGGTAAGGATATAAGGCCGGGCGCATTTGTCAGACAGGGTCAGGTGATCGGATATGTAGGAAGCACGGGATTATCAACCGGTCCTCACCTTGATTTCAGGGTGTATAAGAACGGTTCAGCCATTGATCCGTTAAAAATGGAATCTCCGCCTGTTGAGCCGGTAAAGCCCGGAAACTGGCTTGCTTTTGACGCTGTGAAAGAGGTTACTTTAAATAAACTCATGCCTCCCCGTGAGGATACACTCCTGACCTTCCTTACACCGGTTTTTGATGAAATGAAGTATGAAGGGCCGGAGGGGGAAACGGGTAACCGGTAAACGGTAGTTTGGGTTTTGGGTGATGGGTAAGGAGACTGTGCAAGCGGTGTGTGTTTGCCTTAAGAGGGTGAACAGTAAACAGTGAACGTCTTTATCTTTTTCCTGTAACCAATTCTTCA